>JBOHHD010000070.1:0-2328 GCA_050700515.1 Pseudonocardiaceae bacterium | reverse complement strand
CCTCGCAAGGCAGTCCGGCTTGTGGCCACCGCCCACTGGGCCTACGGATCCGTGGGCGAGAGATTCATGGACAGCACCCGGTCGCGGACGAATTCGCGATACTCCACGAGCCGCAGGGTGCGGCCGTCCGACTCCAGGAGGAAGCTCTACGCAAGCTCCAGGCGTCGGAACCTCAGCATTGACTGGGCCTCCATGAGTAGCCTCGTGGCCTGGGCCAAAGCGGCGGCGCTCGCCGCTCGTGAGAGTAAGCAACGTGACAGGCCGGTCGGCCACCGAGAGCTGCGACCTTGAGGGGCGCTGCATCGACGGCCGACCGGGGATCAGGGGGGACTACGGTGGGTTCACGCCGTTTCCCACGTCAGCACTTCATTGAGCACGGTGAGCGCGCTACCGTCCACCCGTCGCTCTACCAGTCCATCGCCGGGAACGATCAGTGACGATGTCCGCTGACGCCAAGCGAAACAATCACGGCTGAATCCCTCGACGTACATCGTGTCCACGTAGTCATCGGCCACTCGGTGTCCCACCAGTGGTCCGTCCTCACCGGGAGCGCTACGCACGAACTCGAAACCACGCAGCTTGAGGTGGTCGAGCAGGCGCATGGCGATTACCAGTTCTGGGCTATCAATCTGCATCGATTACCGCCTCTGTTCCCGCGGCGGTGCTGTGCCCGCTCAGCACCGCATAACTGGCCTGCCCGATCGGTCTGCTTGGCCACGCCACCCTTGTGCGAGCGGAGCAGCGCCAGACATTCGATCGCTTCGGGGTACCCCACTGCGTACACAATGCGACGAGTTACCAGACCCCGCTGCGCTTTACTCTTAGCCCGCTTCATGTGCTCTTCTTGCAGATATCACCCATCGTGCTCTTCACGCGCTCCGGCCGTATCGCAGCGTGTGGTATGGCCGGGCCATGTCGTGCTGTCAGGTGGAGGTTCATGGTCGTGGCTCTCTACTCGATAACGCGGTGCTGTGGCCAGCTTCGCGTGGACGCGCGCAAAGGGGAACTGATCCGAACCGACGGGTGAACTAGGAGATTTTCTAGGAAGATTATCGCTTCTTTCGCGCCTTCCCGGGGGCAGCTCGGAGAAGGGCCGCAATCCTCGGGCTACCCCATAGACCGACCACGCCGGGTCGTAATAAGGTCCACGACAACGACGGTGAAAGGGGGACGGCCATGAGTGCTCGTCCGAATCGGGCGTTCCAACTCGCGCGACGTACCCGGGCGCTCACCCAGGCCCAGGTCGCTGAGCTGGTTGCTGCTCTGGTCGAACAGACCACCGGTCGGCATTACGGAATCGACGCTGACTATGTCTCTAAGGTGGAGAGAGGGGAGATCAGCTGGCCCGGTGCGGCCTACCGTTCTGCCTTCCGGCGGGTGCTCGGTGCCGCGTCAGACGCTGAGCTGGGGTTTTACTGTTCCCGGTCGAGCGAGGCGACGCTGGTGGTCGCGTCGTCTATGGTCGAGGGGAGGCCGACCTGGGCGGAGGACATCATGCTCGACAGTGGCCTGATCCGCTACGCCGGTGCCGCCGCGATCGGCGCCCTGTCGGCGCACCTGCCGGACATGCTGCGCGGGGCGTTGCACCGCATCGTCGTCCCCGCGCGGATCGACGAGCACCACGTCGAGCAGCTCAACCAGATCGTGGAGTTCTTCGAGCGCTCCGACTGGCTGTTCGGCGGGGGTATGTCTCGCAATGCCGCCGCCGGGCAACTGGAATGGTGCTGCCAGGTCCTGGCCAAATCCTCCATGTCTGATCCGGTCCGCCGGGCCCTGCAATCGAGCACCGCCCGGTTGGCCGACACGGCCGGTTTTATATCGTTCGACTGCGGCGACCATTTCGTCGCCCGCCGGTTCTTCCTCATCGCGCTCCAGCTCGCCGCCGAGGCCCGTGACGTACAACAGCGAGCGCATACCCTCACTAGCGTCGCCTACCAAGCCATCCGGCTGGACCGCTACGAACTCGGCCTGGACCTCATGCGGCTCGCCCATAGCGACGACCGGCACCTATCTCCGGTCGCACGAGCCGTCCTGACCACCGTCGAGGCTCAGGCACTTGGCCATCAGAGCGACGTTGCCGCGGTCGAACGCGCCGTCGGACAGGCCGATGATCTGTTCGCTCAGCGGGCCACCGTCCCCGACGCCCCGACCTGGGCCCGGTTCTACAGTCCTGCGCAGATGACCTGCGAGGGCGGGCGGGCACTGTTCGACGCGGCCATGCACGCCGGCGACGCCCGCATCGCCACGATGGCCGAGCATCGGCTGCAATCCTCCTACGACCTGAGTCCGGCTGACCGGGCCAGGTCCCGCAGCTTCGACCTGATCCGG
>JBOHHD010000069.1:0-5903 GCA_050700515.1 Pseudonocardiaceae bacterium | reverse complement strand
GTTATGCACGGCTACACCGCACTTTCCGCGATCATCACAACCTGCCACATCCTTGACAACGGCCATACCCCCGCCCGCAACGGCCTTCTGGCCTGCTTGGCGCGGCATGCCACCAACTCGGTGAACGTTCGTGGTCACCGCACTGGGAAAGGAACGAGATGAAGCATCTGCACGCCGGTAAGGTGCGGGATCTGTATGCGATTGATGACGATATCCTGTTGGTCGCGTCTGATCGGGTCTCGGTATACGACGTCGCCCTGCCGACACCGGTTCCCGAGAAGGGTGCGCTGCTCACCCAACTGTCGGCATGGTGGTTCGAGCGGCTCGCTGGGGTGGTTCCCCATCATCTGATCTCGGCGACCGACGTGCCGACGGAATTCGCTCAACGGGCACTACGCTGCACACCGCTGCGGATGATCCCGGTGGAGTGCATCGCCCGGGGTTACCTGGCCGGGTTAGGACTACGGGAGTACGAGAAATACGGGACCGTATCGGGGGTTTCGTTGCCTGCCGGGTTGGTCGCCGGGAGCCGGTTGCCCGAACCGATCTTCACGCCGACCACCAAGTTCTCCGACACCGGCCACGACGAGTTCATCACGTTCGACGACGTGGTGCGGGAGACCGACCGGGAGACTGCGGAACGCTTGCGTTCATTAACCCTGGAACTTTATGAGACGGCCGCCGGGCATGCGCTGGAAAACGGCATCATCGTCGCGGACACGAAATTCGAGTTCGGGTGGGACTCCACCGGGATATTGACACTCGGTGATGAAGTAGTGACGTCAGACTCGTCGCGTTTCTGGCCGGTGGAGAAATGGCAACCCGGTACGCCGCAGTACGCACTCGACAAGCAGTTCGTCCGGGACTGGGCGGTCAGCACCGGATGGGACAAAGAGCCCCCGGGGCCGGCCATCCCCGACGAGATTGTGACCGAAACGCGGCGGCGGTACATCGAGGTCTACGAACGCATCACCGGTTCTCTCTGGTCGGCATGACCGGTTTCCGACTCCGATGAAGTGACGGCTCACCACGCCGTGTGCGATGCATGCGCCGGTGCGGCACCACTCCTATGCGAGACTTTACGCGCCCGTTTCGCCATGACCAGACGACTGCGCGAATTCATGACAAAACGGGGTGCTTGACTCTTTCATTTTGAGGGTGAGGTTCACTTCACAGCGAGGGGAAGACAGATGACCGAGAACGTCGCAAGATCAGGCATCACCGGGTCGACCGTGCCACGCCGCCAGCTCGGCAGGTACCTGCGTGACCTGCGCAAAGGATCGCGGCTGACCGCACTGACGGCGGCGACGCAGCTGGAGTGGACCGAGGCCAAGATCTGGCGCATCGAGACCGGCCGGACCGGGATGCGCAGCCTCGACGTCGAGGCGATGTGCAAGCTCTACGGCGCGCCGCCCGAGCTGACCACCGCGCTGATGGCCCTGGCCAAGGAGACCAAGGCGCGCGGCTGGTGGCACGCCTACGGCGACGTCATCCCGGAGGGCTTCGATCTCTACATCGGCCTGGAAGAGGTGGCGTCGCACCTCGCCTGGTATGAGGCCGAACTGGTGCCGGGTCTGCTGCAGACCTGAGGACTATGCGCGCACCGTGATCCGGGCGAACAAGTCCGGCGTGGACGACGCGGAGATCGAGCGGCGGGTCAGCGCCCGGATGGCCCGACAGGTGCTGTTGACTCGGGTCACCGCCCCGACGGTGCTGGAGGTGGTGCTCAACGAGGCCGTGCTGCGCCGCCCGGTCGGGAGCGCGAAGATCATGCAGCACCAGCTCGAACGCCTGAAGAAGATCAGCGAGCTGCCCACCGTGTCGATCAGGGTGATGCCGTTCAAAGCCGGGCTGCACCCCGACGCCCTGTCCGGGCCGTTCGTCATACTGAGGTTCCCGCTCAACGGCACCGGCCCGACCGCCGAACCGCCCACGGTGTACATCGACGGCTTGACCGGAGCCCTCTACCTGGACAAACCCTATGAGCTCGACGAGTACGCCGCCAAGTTCGCCGGCATGTGGGAGTCGTCGCTCGACGAGAAAGCGTCCCAGCGGCTGATCGGCCACGTGGCAAAGGAGTTGCAGAAGTGAGCAGAATCGACCTGTCCCGCGCCCCGTGGCGCAAGAGCAGTCACAGCAACGCCGACTACAACTGCGTGGAGGTAGCCGACCTCGACGGCGGACACCATGCCGTCCGCGACTCCAAACACCCCACCGGCCCAGCCCTGCTCGTTCCCTCTGCCGAGTGGGCCGCCTTCACCACCGGAATCCACCACGGCGAGTTCAACTGATCACCCGCCGACTTCTCCGCAGCCAAGGCTCGATCCCTACCTGTCCGAGCAGTGGGTGAGCTGCTGTTCGACCTCTTCGGCCACAAGCAGACCACCAAGGGAAGCCCCGGCCGCGCGACATACATCCGAGGAGCCGTACTAGCCTACCCAACTACCTGCTCTTTCCTTACAAGATCAGGTAGGGGGCGGTTAGTAACAGCACTGCACCCAGCATTCTTCGATACGAACTTCCAGCGTCAGTACGACAGGTCGAGGCAGGGGCTGGTATGCGCGCACAGGTAGGCCAGGCAAAGCGTCGTATTGATGACGCATTCCGCAATAACCAAAGCTATCTAGATTTAAGTTACCTACAGTTAACAACGCTGCCACCTAGCCTAACCCACCTCACCAACCTCACCACGCTCTACCTCCACGGCAATCAGCTCACCGCCCTACCCGAGGGCCTGGCCAACCTCACCAATTTCACCCTCGACTTCAATCAGCTCACCGCCCTACCGGACTGGCTGGCAGATTTGACCACCCTGGAGTACCTAAGCGTCGAGGGAAATCCTTTGGCGAGTCCGCCTCCAGAGATTGTAGCGGGAGGCACAGAGTCAATCTTGGCTTTTTTGCGTGCCCGAGCGGACGAAGGGGCCTCACAATGGGTTTCCAAGTTACTTGTTGTGGGCGAGGGTGGAGTGGGCAAGACCTCGCTGATCAAGGCGTTGGCGGGCGACGAGCACGATCGTGGCGAACCCACGACCCATGGCTTGCAGATCCGGCCGCTCTATTTCGATCATCCGAGCCAGCCCTCCGTCCGAATACGTCTCAGCACGTGGGACTTTGGTGGTCAGCAAATTTATCATGCCACACACCAATTTTTCTTGACCAACCGATCCCTGTTTCTCTTACTGTGGAACTCACGGCTCGGCTGGGAGCAGGGGAGGCTTCCTTACTGGCTGGACATCATCACGGCGCGCGCTCCTGGGTCACCGATCATACTGGTCGCCACGCACATCGAGGGACGACCCGTCGATCTACCGATCGATGACTTCCGCAGAGAATATCCGATGATCATAAAAGACATCTCGGTGGACAGCGAGAGTCGCCACGGCGTGGAGGCGCTGTACGCACAGTTAATTGAAGAAGCAGCCAAACTTCCTCTCATGGGAGTCAAATGGCCGACCGTGTGGCTGGCGGCCGCTGAATCGCTCCGAAATTCAGCTGACAAGCACGTCACGCCCCAGCGTATGTGGCAGATAATGGTGACTACCGGGCTCAGGGACACCGCACAGCAGCAGCACCTTGCCGAGGCGCTTCACCATTTGGGAGATATTCTTTACTACCACGAGGATCGAGAGCTTTCGCAGACCGTCATCTTGCGACCCGAGTGGGTCAGTGAATACATCAGTAAGGTTTTGGACAGCCCGCAAGTCGCCACCGCAGAGGGACTTCTGACGCGCCACCACATGCGGGAGCTGTGGTGGGATCTGTCCCCGAACTTGCAGGAGCACTTTCTGGGGATGATGGACAAGTACGACCTCTCCTATCGGGTGGACGAAAGCACAACAGACGACGTCAGCCTGGTGGTGGAGCGGCCCCCCTGGAACCCACCGCATTTTCAGGACCAGTGGGATGCAATAGGGAACTTGGGGAACACCCAGGAGATCCGGGTGCTCTACCGGCTGAATACGATGCCACCGGGAATCCCGACCTGGTTCATCGCCCGGTCACACCGGTTCAGCAAGAAAACGCACTGGCGGACCGGTGCCCTCCTGCAGCACACCGATGGGCGACACCTGGCCCTGGCGCGCGCGGACCGGCACCGCAATATCGTGGAACTGACCGTACGCGGTCCCTCACCCGCAGCGTTCTTCTCGATACTCGATGACGGCTTGAACAGGACACTGGAACGCTTCCCCGGTCTGAACATCGTCCGTCAAGTGCCTTGCCCGTGCCAGAAACCCCATGGTGGCATCTGCGCTGAAATGTTCGACTACCGCGACCTGCGGAGTCACCTTGAGCGCACGCCACCTCGGCACGATATCGAGTGCCGCAAGTCCGGAGAACTCGTTCCGGTACCACAGCTTCTGCTGGGACTCGCCCCCTCCGAACAGGACGCGACCCGTATGCAGCTGAACATGCAGCTGAAGCAGATTCAGCAGGTTCGTCGGGCGGTCGCGCGGGTGGACGAGAAGGTAACCGACCAGACCGAGTACGCCCAACGCATGTTCCTCAAGCTACACAGCATGGGCAGAGGCAGCAGGAAGCCCGCTGCCCCAGCGTCTTCGCGTTGGTTCCCGTCCGAAAGTGGCTATCCTTCCGTGCGGCGTATGAGCTGCGGCTGTACTGCGAGGAGCCCGGTGTCTGGCATCGTCTGCCGGAACCGCAGGGCTGCTACCCGATCACGAAACCCCATGAATGGCTCAGCAGGTTCGGCCCCTACCTGCAGCACCTGCTCACCGTGCTCAAACTCGCCGCCCCGCTGGTGGGACCGGTTCTCGGGGTGAGTGTTGACAAGCTTGCCGACAGCGTCAAAGCCGACCGCGAGTTGATGAAGGAGCTGATCGCTCAAGTCCCCGCCGAACTCGGCTACCAAGATAAATTCAGCGGGGTCGAACCGGCTGATTTCGGGCCCACCGCGCGTGCCACGAGCGAGGCGAACTTTCGCACCCTCGAAACCATGCTCACCACGCTGGACCCCGAGCGCAGGTGGGGTGGGCTGTCCCGGCTGACGACTCCCGAGGGGTTGACCCTCTACCTGTGCCCCCAACACCTGGCCGTCTACGGTCGAACCGGCCAGCCCTGACGCCGCGAGAGTGAGCCAGCATGACGCAGACCGCCCAACTGAGCATCCCCGCCGAGCTGAAGCCCGCTGATGGGCGCTTCGGGTGCGGGCCGTCGAAGGTGCGGCCGGAGCAACTGGCCGCGCTGGCTACGTCCGGAGCCGCCTTGATGGGTACCTCGCATCGGCAGAAACCGGTGAAGTCGGTGGTCGGGCGAATCAAGGCGGGGCTGCGGGAGCTGTTCGGGCTGCCGGAGGGTTACGAGGTGGTGCTCGGCGTCGGGGGTACCACCGCGTTCTGGGACATCGCGACCTTCGGTCTGGTGCGGGAGCGGGCATTGCATCTGAGCTACGGCGAGTTCTCCAGCAAGTTCGCCGCAGCGACGAAGGCGGCGCCGTTCCTGGCCGATCCGATGGTGATCACCGCCCCGCCCGGGGACACCCCCGAACCCGTCGCCGACCCGTCCTGCGACCTGATCGGCTGGGCGCACAACGAGACCTCCACCGGGGTGATGGTGCCGGTACAGCGTCCGGCCGGGTCCGAAGGCGCACTGGTGGCGATCGACGCGACCAGTGGCGCGGGGGGCCTGCCGCTGCGGGCCGAGGACGTCGACGTCTACTACTTCGCGCCGCAGAAGTGCTTCGCCTCCGACGGGGGGCTGTGGATCGCGCTGCTGAGCCCGGCCGCGCTGGAGCGGGTGGGCGAGATCGGCTCGTCGGGGCGGTGGGTGCCAGAGTTCCTGTCGCTGGCCACCGCGCTGGACAACAGCCGCAAGGACCAGACCTATAACACCCCCGCGGTGGCTACCCTGCTGCTGCTGGCCGACCAGATCGAGTGGATGCTGGCC
>JBOHHD010000068.1:0-3039 GCA_050700515.1 Pseudonocardiaceae bacterium | reverse complement strand
GACCGGCTCGTCGACTCCGGCAAGTCGGTCATCGTCATCGAGCACCACCAGGCGGTCATGGCGCACGCCGACTGGATCATCGACCTCGGCCCCGGCGCCGGCCACGACGGCGGCCGGATCGTCTTCGAGGGCACCCCCGCCGACCTCGTCACCGCCCGCTGCACCCTCACCGGCAAGCACCTCGCGGCCTACGTCGGCACCTGAGGCGAGGCCCTCACCGACCCCGCGAGACAAGTTCTCTCACCCGTACAGAAGTAGACAGGGTGAGAGTGTCGAATCCATCGAGGATGGGAATCGCGCCGTATGAACCACCAAGGTAGCGGCGGGCGAGATTGTGTTCGTTACCCGGCTTGAAGTCGGTCAGTGGCGAACAGCAATCGCCCTAACATGCTCGGAGGCACGAAAAGAAGGGAATGCTGAAACCATTGGATCACCGAAGTCGATCGAGGCGCCGTCTCGCTCGAAAAGCACACGCTTACGGCCACGCGGATAGCTGTGCAGCCACTCACCGGCGACCCGCTCGTCGTCAACAGCAAAACCATAAACATAGCGCACACCGTCCAAGACCAGCTCGACCGCAAAGCTCGACGGCACCAGCAGCGATTCCGGCTCGAGTCGGAACGGTCTTCGGGGGATGCCAGAATCGGACTCCCGGCTACCCCAGCCCTGCACCAGAGTGGACATCAACCGCAGACCATCGAGGAGGTTGGATTTGCCGAAGGCGTTTGCGCCGAAGACCGCGGCGACGGGTTGCGGCCATGTGGTGCGGCATACCTGCACGAAAACCGCCCTGAGGCCCCCTAACGCAGGATTCAAGAGAGACCGATAGGTTCTGACCCGTGCCTGCTTCGCTGACCGTCCGGCGGGCGAGGGTCGGGGATGTCCGTGCGATCAAGGAACTGGTGGACCGTTATGCGGGCGTGGTGCTGCTGGCCAAACAGCTGGTAACGCTGTATGAGGACGTCCAGGAGTTCTGGGTGGCCGAGCGAGGCGGGATACTGGTGGGCTGCGGCGCGCTGCATGTGCTCTGGGAGGACCTCGCCGAGATCCGCACGGTGGCGGTGCACCCGGACGCGGTGGGACAGGGCGTGGGGCACGCGCTGGTTCGACAGTTGGTCGTGCAGGGGCAGACGCTGGGGCTGCGTCGCATCTTCGTGCTGACCTTCGAGGAAGGCTTCTTCGCCCGGCACGGGTTCTGCACCATCGAGGGCACTCCGGTGACCGCAGAGGTCTATGAGCAGATGCGCCGCTCGCACGACGAGGGCGTCGCCGAGTTCCTCGACCTGCCCTACGTCAAGCCGAACACCCTGGGCAACACCCGCATGCTGCTCGAACTGTAACCGTGATCAGTCGTCTTCGACGCCGGGGGCGCCACCACGGATCAGATAGAGCAGGCCGTCGAGCTCGTCGGGTTTGATCAGGACGTCCCGGGCCTTGGACCCTTCCGACGGACCTACCACCCCGCGGTTTTCCAGCAGGTCCATCAGCCGGCCCGCCTTGGCGAAGCCCACCCGCAGTTTGCGCTGCAGCATCGAGGTCGAGCCGAACTGTGAGGTCACCACGAGCTCGGCGGCCTGGAGCAACACATCGAGATCGTCACCGATGTCCGGATCGATCTCCTTCTGCTCACCGGCCTTGGCCGCGGTGACCCCTTCGGTGTAGTCCGGGGTTGCCTGATTCTTCGTGAAGTCGACGACCTTGGCGATCTCGTCATCGCCGATGTAGGCACCCTGGATGCGCACCGGCTTGGACGCGCCCATCGGCAGGTAGAGCCCGTCGCCCATGCCGATCAGTTTCTCCGCGCCGGGCTGATCCAGGATCACCCGACTGTCGGTCAGCGAGGATGTCGCGAAGGCCAGCCGGGACGGCACATTGGTCTTGATCAGCCCGGTGACCACGTCGACGCTGGGCCGCTGGGTGGCCAGCACCAGGTGGATCCCGGCGGCCCGAGCCTTCTGGGTGATCCGGACGATGGCGTCCTCGACATCACGCGGTGCGGTCATCATCAGGTCGGCCAGCTCGTCGACGATGGCCATGATGTAGGGATAGGGCCGGTACTCCCGCTCGCTACCCGGCGGCGCGGTGATCTCGCCGGAGCTGACCTTGCGGTTGAAGTCATCGACGTGGCGCACCCGGCTGGCCTGCATGTCCTGATAGCGCTGCTCCATCTCCTCCACCAACCAGGCCAATGCCGCGGCCGCTTTCTTCGGCTGGGTGATGATGGGGGTGATCAGATGAGGGATGCCCTCGTAGGGGGTGAGTTCCACCATCTTCGGGTCGATGAGGATCATCCGGACCTCATCCGGAGTGGCCCGGGCGAGCAGCGAGACGAGCATGGAGTTGACGAAGCTGGACTTGCCGGATCCGGTGGAACCGGCGACCAGCAGATGCGGCATCTTGGTCAGGTTCGCGGTGACGAAGTTGCCCTCGATGTCCTTGCCCAGCCCGATCACCATGGGGTGCTGATCTCGGCCGGAGGTCGAGGAGCGCAACACATCGCCCAGGCGCACCATCTCCCGGTCGCTGTTGGGCACCTCGATACCGACGGCGGATTTGCCCGGGATCGGCGCCAGCAACCGGACGTTGTCGGTGGCCACCGCGTAGGAGATGTTGCGGGTCAGCGCAGTGATCTTCTCGACCTTGACGCCGTGGCCCAGCTCCACCTCATAGCGCGTCACCGTCGGACCCCGGGTGAACCCGGTGACCCGGGCGTCCACCGAGAATTGATCGAGCACCCCGTCGATCGCCTCGATCATGGTGTCGTTGGCCCTGCTGCGCGCCTTGGGCGGATCACCCTGGATCAACAGTCCGGGGGGAGGGAGCTGGTAGTCCCCCTCGACCTCCCGATGCACGGACATCTCGGCACCTGCCGGGTCCGGCACGGACGACGGGGGCACAACGGCTTTCGCCTTCGCAGCGGGCCGTGCCACCGGTGTGGGGACACCCTCCTGCGGAGAGGTGTCCAACGGCGGAGAGGTGTCCAACGGCGGAGAGGTGTCCAACGGCGGAGTGATGTCCAAAGGTTGGGTGGTGTCCAAC
>JBOHHD010000067.1:0-2783 GCA_050700515.1 Pseudonocardiaceae bacterium | reverse complement strand
CGCCCAAGGCGCCCAGCGCTATGCCGACTCCGCGACAGCCAAGGTCCGCCTGTTCAACATCGAAGCCCGCATGTGGTCCCGCCTGGGCGACCTGGAGGAGACGAACCGGTGTGTCCGGGCCGCAGCCGAAGCCCGCGAATCCGCAGGCGCCACGGATATGCTCCACGACGAGGTCGGCGGTGTGTTCGGCTTCAACGACGCCAAGAGCCACTACTACGCGGGTGCAACATACATTCACCTCGGCCAGGCCGACCCGGCTCTGCAGGAAACCAACCAAGCCATCGAGCTCTATATCCGAGGCCCAGCCAACCAGCGGTCCTACGGTGCAGAATCGCTTGCCCGGATCGACTCGGCTATGGCCCATCTGCTCAACGGCAGCCTCGACGGCGCGATCGATGCGCTGCAGCCTGTCCTGGCACTGCCCGTCGACAAGCGCATCGCCCTACTTGGCGAACGCCTAACCCGCGTCCGTCACCGGATCGCCTACCCAGCTTTCCGTGACGCCCAAGAAGCCCACGACCTCGACGAACGCATCGAAGAGTTTTGCTTTTCCACCGCCGCCCGTGACCTGCCACCAACCAATTTCGCCCGGTAGGAAGCAATCAGGCCGTCGGGGAGTCACGCCACCGCACGCGTTCACGGCGAGCGGAGACCCAAGACTCCGAATCGACGGCACCGTACTTGGTCGGGCGGCCCGGCATCGTGAGTGACGCGGTTCCGGTCGGCCAGTGGCCCACCGCGTTGCGGTCTGCGTCAGCTTTCGATGAGGTGGCGGACGGCGGAGGGATCGGGGAAGTCTTCGGGGATGGTGTCCATGAGGATTTCGTCGCATTCGGCGCTGAGCCAGTAGCTGGCGCGGCGCAGTCGGCCAATTTGTTTGAATTCGGCGGCTTGGTAGGCGCGTATTGCGGCGGTGTTGTGTTCCAGTACCTTTAGCCAGACGGCGCGTAGTTGGGTGATGTGGAAGCCGTAGTTGAGGGTGTGGTGGGTGGCTTCGCCGGTCAGACCCTGGTCCCGGTCTTTGGGGCCGAGTAGGATCACGTTTTCGGTGGTGTGGACGTAGTGGTCGATGCGCAGCGCCGTGGTGCCCACTGGCTGTGGCCCAGCGTCGGTGGTGAGGTTGTAGATGGTGAATCGTTTCTGGTTGGCCGTGCTGGGGGTTTGTGAGGTGTAGCTCTCGATCCGGGATTCCGGGGATTTTCGGGGTTTGTCTCCCGTAGCCGATGATTACCTTGGGGTCTTGTTCCCATTCCCAGTATTTCTCGAGGAGCTCACGGGTGAACGGGCCGAGTGCCACTTTCTGGCCGCGCAGCCACAGCAGCGGTACGCGGGGGATCTCGGGGGTGTCGGTGCTCACCAGTCTCCGTCCTGTCGCTGGTCTGGCCGGCATCGGGAATCTGGAACAGCGGCGTGTAGCGGGCGGTGCCGGTGGGTTCAGCGACCGCGTACTGACTGTGGATATATCGTCAAACGGCAATGATGACTGTCGAGGAAGGCTTATGTACAAGCTGCTGTTCTCGATCTTCTTCCGGTACGTCCCCGCGGAGACGGCTCACCGTCTGGGCTTCGCGCTCCTCCGGGGGGTGACCGCGGTTCCGGGGTGGAGATGGGTGCTGCGCCGCTGGCTCGCTCCTGATGACCCGGTGTTGGGTGTTCATGCGCTCGGGCTTGATTTGCCTGGGCCGTTGGGGCTGGCGGCGGGGTTCGATAAGGACGCCCGTGGAGCTGACGCTCTGGGTGCTGTGGGGTTCGCCTATGTAGAGATCGGCACGGTGACGGCTCAACCGCAGTCCGGCAACCCGCGGCCACGGCTGTTCCGTCTGCCCGAGGATCGGGCGTTGCTCAACCGGATGGGATTCAACAACGCCGGCTCGGCGACGGCTGCGGCCCGCCTTCGCGCTCGTGCTCAACGGGTGGTGGTCGGGGTCAACATCGGCAAGACCAAGGTTGTCCCGGAGCACGAGGCGGTCGCCGACTACGTGGCCAGCGCGAAGCTGTTGGCCGAGGTCGCGGACTACCTGGTGGTCAACGTCAGCTCACCCAACACGCCGGGGTTGCGTGATCTCCAGGCTGTGGAGCACCTTCGACCGCTCCTGACGGGTGTTCGCCAAGCGCTGGATGCGGCAGCCGGCGCACGGCGGGTACCGCTGCTGGTCAAGATCGCCCCGGACCTGGCTGACGAGGACGTCGACGCGGTGGCCGAGCTCGCGCTGGAGCTCGGACTGGACGGGATCATCGCCACCAACACCACGATCTCCCGCAGTGGATTGTGCACCGAGGCGGCGCAGGTCGAGGCGCTGGGCGCGGGCGGTGTGTCCGGTGCCCCGCTGCGGGACCGTTCTCTGGCGGTGCTGCGCCGGCTGCGCAGCCGGGTCGGGAACCGGCTGGTCTTGGTCGCGGTCGGGGGGATCGAGACCCCCGAGGACGCCTGGGCTCGCATCCAGGCCGGCGCGACGCTCGTGCAGGGGTATACCGGGTTCATCTACGGCGGCCCGCTATGGCCGCGCCGTATCCACCAAGGACTCGCTCGCCACATACGACGCGCGGGCTACACCTCGATCACCCAGGCCATCGGCTCCGCGAGCACTGACGGCACCGAGGAAAGGTAGCTGCTGGCCGCGTCTTAGGGACCGGCGAGGCATTCGAGATCGTCCGATCTCCGGTCAGCACCACAGTCCCCTCCATTCGTGACGTATCTGCTGTGGCCTTTTGTGGTTGGGGCCTTCTTTCTTCCCTTATTTCTGGTCACGTTGTTGGACGTGTTCCAAGGTTTGGTGAACCCA
>JBOHHD010000066.1:0-13303 GCA_050700515.1 Pseudonocardiaceae bacterium | reverse complement strand
GGAGGGGATGGCGGGCGGATCGCGTCCTCGATGGCCGCCGATCATGTCCTGGGGGCGCGATCCGATGACCCCCAAGTAGTCAAGGAAGTACACGTGACGACCTACCACGTGCTCTGGGAGCTGGTGCACGTTTTCTTCGAGCATCCCGGTCTGCTGGCACCGGAGATGATCTCATGACCGTTCCCGAATGTCACGGCGAGGTGTGCATCACTTGCTCTGACGAAGCTGTCGCGGTCCGCATCGTCGCGCTACTCCCTGATGAACTGGCTGTCGTGGACACCGGGTCCGGACATGAGGAGGTGAGCATTGCGCTGGTGACGGCGGGGATCGGTGACGAGATCCTCGTCCATGCCAAGGAGGCAATCGCTGTCTTAGGGCGGCCAAAATGAGCCTCGGGCACAACGGTAACAGCCATCCAGGATCAGCGGACTGGACGGCCGAGCAGTCGCAGTCCGCGGACCTCACATCGCTCTATCCATTCCTGTATTCAGGAGCGAGCGACCTTGAGGCAGTCCTGGCCGATGTGAAGCGTTCCACAGTGGAAAAGGTTCACCAGATCGTGGCGCTACGACGCAAAGTTCTCGCTCGGGAGCACCGGCGGCTTGCGGCGTGCGCCTCGGCGATGGCGGCGGCGTTCGCCAGCGGCGGGCGACTTTTCGCCATCGGTAATGGAGGAAGCTGCACCGATGCGGCGGACCTCGCGAGCCTGTTCCTCCACCCGGGTCCGGGGCGGCGGGCATTGCCTGCCTTCGCGCTCACTGGGGACATTGCGGTACTGACGGCACTGTCGAACGACGTGTCCTTTGACGTCGTCTTCGCCCGCCAGATCGCAGCGTTCGGGCGACGCGGTGACGTTGTCGTCGGGCTGTCCACGTCGGGCAACTCCACCAATCTTGTGCGCGCCTTCAGCGAGGCGGGCAGGCGTGGCCTGCTCACCGTCGGTGTGGCCGGGTACGAAGGTGGAGCGATGGCTGAATTGGGCAGCATTGATCACCTGTTCGTGGTGCCTGCTGACTCCGTGCATCGGATCCAGGAGGCGCAGACCACGATTTATCACACACTGTGGGAGCTCACGATTGACGAGCTGACCACCGGAAGGCTAGATCCGGCACGAGAGAGCGACCGGAGGTCGCTCGTGGAGTAGGGGATCATGACCACACCGACTGCAGAAACCACTCCCACCACTGAAGAAGAAAGCCCGATCCATATCCTCTGGATCAACTGTGGCCTGTCCTGCGATGGGGACTCGGTCGCGTTGACCGCAGCTACCCAGCCCAGCATTGAAGAGATCGCGCTGGGAGCTCTCCCTGGTCTTCCCAAGATCGCGGTGCACTGGCCGTTGATCGATTTCGAATGTGGTCCTGACCAGGGCGCCGACACCTTTATCGAGTGGTTCCACAAAGCCGACCGTGGCGAGCTGGAACCGTTCGTACTCGTCCTTGAGGGTTCGATCCCGAACGAGCAGATCAACGGTGACGGTTACTTCACCGGTTTCGGGTACAACCACGAAACCATGCAGCCGATCACGATCAACGAGTGGATCGACAAGCTGGCACCCAAGGCGACGATCGTGCTGGCGGTCGGCACCTGCGCGACCTACGGCGGCATCCACGGGATGGCGGGAAACCCGACCGGCGCCATGGGTGTTCCGGACTACCTGGGCTGGGACTGGAAGTCCAAGGCCGGTATCCCGATTGTCTGCGTGCCCGGTTGCCCGGTCCACCCGGACAACCTGTCCGAGACAATCCTCTATTTGCTCTACCAGGCCGCCGGTCAGGCACCGATGATCCCGCTGGACGACCAACTGCGTCCGCAGTGGCTGTTCGGCGCGACCGTGCATGAGGGCTGTGACCGGGCGGGCTACTACGAGCAAGGTGAATTCGCTAAGACTTACGACTCACCTCAGTGCCTGGTCAAGCTGGGCTGCTGGGGGCCGGTTGTTAAATGCAATGTACCCAAGCGAGGCTGGATCAATGGCGTGGGTGGCTGCCCGAATGTGGGTGGCATCTGCATCGGATGCACGATGCCCGGCTTCCCGGACAAGTTCATGCCGTTTATGGACGCACCTCCGGGCTCGCTGGTGTCTTCAGCCGCGAGCAAGACCTACGGCTCGGTTATTCGGTCGTTGCGCAACATCACGATCAAGAAGGTCGACGCCGAGCCCAAGTGGCGCAAGAAGGGCCGCGATCTTGTGACCGGCTACACACCCAACTGGTGATCCGGACTGCTGGAGAAAGGCATCTAAAGCGATGACTAGCACTGTACCGAAGCATGGCGCCGTGGGCAGTCAGGACGCCCAACTCACCGAGATGGTGTGGGACCCGGTAACCCGGATCGTCGGTAGCCTCGGCATCTACACAAAAATTGATTTCCCGAACGGCAGGGTAGCCGAGTGCCACAGCTCCTCCTCGGTGTTCCGTGGTTACTCGATCTTCATGAAGGGGAAGGATCCCCGCGACGCCCACTTCATCACCAGCCGTATCTGTGGAATCTGTGGGGACAACCACGCAACCTGTTCGGTATACAACCAGAACATGGCATATGGGGTGGCTCCGCCGCATCTGGGCGAATGGGTCATCAACTTGGGTGAAGCCGCCGAGTACATGTTCGACCACAACATCTTCCAGGAAAACCTGGTCGGGGTTGACTACTGCGAAAAGATGGTCGCCGAAACTAACCCCGGTGTCCTGGAGCAGGCCAACCGTACACCAGCGCCGCAGGCCGAAGCCCACGGATACAAGTACATCGGCGACATCATGCGTGCGCTGAACCCGCTTTCGGGTGAGTTCTACCGCGAGGCGCTGCAGGTCTCTCGCTACACGCGTGAGATGTTCTGCCTCATGGAGGGGCGTCACGTGCACCCCTCCACCCTCTATCCGGGCGGTACCGGCACCGTCGCTACGCACCAGTTGTTCACTGACTACTACACCCGCTTGATGCGCTATGTGGAGTTCTGCAAGCGCATCGTCCCGTTGCACGATGACCTGTTTGACTTCTTCTACGAGGCAATGCCGGGCTATGAAGAGGTCGGTCGCCGTCGAGTGCTGCTGGCTTGCTGGGGCAGCCTCAATGATCCGGAGCACTGCGACTTCAACTACGCCAACATGACCAACTGGGGCCGCAAGATGTTCGTCACCCCCGGTGTGGTGGTGGACGGCAAACTGGTCACCAACGACCTGGTGAAGATCAACCTCGGCATCCGGATCCTGCTTGGCTCCTCGTTCTATGAGGACTGGGACGGCCAGGAGATTTTCGTCGACAAAGACCCGCTGGGTAACCCGGTCGACCGGCATCACCCGTGGAACCAGCACACGATCCCGCGACCGGCCAAGCGTGACTTCGCGGGTGCGTACAGCTGGACGATGTCGCCTCGGTGGTTCGACGGCAAGGACCACCTCGCCCTGGACACCGGCGGTGGTCCCCTCGCACGGTTGTGGCCGACGGCGCTGTCCGGACTGGTGGACACCGGCACCGTCAAGGCCACCGGCCACAGCGTGCAGATCAACCTGCCGCGGACGATGACCAAGCCCGCGGTCTCGTTCGAGTGGAAGATCCCGTACGACAAGGCAGGCAAGCCGCTGTCCAACGCGATCGAGCGCAACCGGGCACGGACCTACTTCCAGGCTTACTCCGCGGGGCTCGCACTGCACTTCGTGGAGAAGGCGCTGGCCGAGGTACGCGCCGGCCGCACCAAGACCTGGGAGCCGTTCACGGTGCCCAAGGAAGCGATCAGCTGCGGGTTCACCGAAGCGGTCCGTGGCGTCCTGTCCCACCACATGGTGATTCGGGACGGGAAAATCGCGAACTACCACCCGTATCCACCCACCCCGTGGAACGGCAGTGTCCGCGATGTATACGGGACTCCGGGTCCCTACGAGGACGCGGTGCAGAACACCCCGATCTTCGAGGAGAATCCACCGGAGAACTTCAAGGGCATCGACATCATGCGCGCGGTGCGCAGCTTCGACCCCTGCCTGCCCTGTGGTGTGCATATGTACCTGGGCAAGGGCAAGGAGTTGCAACGGCTTCACACCCCGCACGCGTTCAGCACGACTGGCGGCTGAGTCGTGCCTGCTAGCAACACATCAGATGTCCAGGCGGTCGGGGCGAAGGTCGAGGCGCTGCTCACTGAGCTCGCTGCGGCCTCCGACCCGGCCACCGCCCAGAGGGCCGAGGAGCTGGTCGGCCTGCTCGTCGAGTTCTACGGTGCGGGCCTAGCCCGCATCGTAGAACTGCTCGGCGAGCAGGCCGTCACTCCGCTGCTCGATGACGGCTTGGTCACGAGCCTTCTCGTGCTGCATGACCTGCACCCGCAGAGCACCGAGGAACGCGTCCTTGCTGCTCTGGAGCGGGTCCGGCCCTATCTCGGCTCGCACGCCGGCGATGTCGAGTACCTGGGGTTGGACCCCGACGGGACGGTGCGGTTGCGGCTAGCGGGTAGCTGTGATGGCTGCCCGTCCTCCGCGATCACGGTCAAGCTGGCCATTGAACGGGGCATCCAGGATGTTGCCCCGGAGGTGACCAGGGTCGACGTGGAGGGAATGGCACCGGATCCAGCAGCCGCGACGCCGGGCAGCGGCGTGACGGCGGATGGGCACACCCTGCTGCCGCTACAGCAGGTGAGCCGGCAGCCGGAGCCACCGGTTGCCACGTGGGTAGAGGTCGACGGGATCGACGACCTCGGTCAGGGCAAGGTGATTCCCACGCTGGTTGGTGCCACCGCTGCAGTGGTGTGCAACGTGGCGGGCAGCCTTTACGCCTATGCTAATCGTTGTCCGGCCTGTGGCTCTGGCCTCACCGACGCAAAGCTGGACGGGGTCCTGCTGGCCTGCCCCGGTTGTACGCAGCGTTACGACGTGGTACGAGCCGGCCGTGGTTTCGGTGGTGCCGACAGGTCAGCCGGATGGCATCTTGATCCGCTGCCGTTGCTCGCCGAGAACGGCGGGGTCCGCATCGCGGTTCCCGCGGGGACAGCCTCATGAGTACGGGGTTGCGGCGCTTCGTAGGAGGCGCCGCTCCCCCATCCCCGCCGGAGGGCAAGCAGGTTGAGCGCTGCGAGATGTGTGCAGTGCCGATCGAGGAGTGGCACGGGCACGTCGTCGACCTCCAGGATCGCGGTCTGATGTGTACCTGCCGTCCGTGCTCTCTGCTGTTCACCGCCAAAGGGGCAGCCGGGGGACGGTTTCAAACAGTCCCTGAACGCTATCGATACGCCGCCCAGGTCCCGCTCGCCGAGGCGACCTGGGACTCTATCGGGATTCCGGTGGCGATGGCGTTCTTCTTCGACAACACCGCACTCGGGCACGCTGTCGCCTTCTACCCGAGCCCGGCAGGGGCCACCGAATCACTGTTGTCGCTGGAATCCTGGACGGATCTACTCGCCGCGACTCCGGCATTGGATGATCTGGAGCCCGATGTGGAGGCGTTGCTGGTACACCGGCAGGCAGGCGGCTTCGAGTTCTTCGCTGTTCCGATCGACGCCTGTTATCAGTTGGTCGGTCTGGTTCGCACCTACTGGAAGGGCTTCGACGGTGGCGAAGAGGCCTGGAAGGCAATCAATGAGTTCTTCGCGGGCCTGCGGGAGCGCAGCGAGGCGGTAGCTGTGGGCGATGGGGTGGCCAGCGATGACTGAGCTCACGTTCACCTGCCTCGATGTGACGCCTGAGCGCTACGGGGTGGCACCGACCCTGCTGTTTCGGCTCCGCATCGAGGCGGCCGGTGGACAGCGGGTCCGCGCCATCGCGCTGCGCAGCCAGATCAGGATCGAACCGCAGCGCCGAGGGTACGGCGATCAGGAGGCCGAGCGGCTCCTCGAGCTCTTCGGTGAGCGCAAACGCTGGGGCGACACGCTCAAGCCGTTCCAGTTCGCCAACGCCTCGACGACCGTCGCGAGCTTCACCGGCAGCATCGAGGTCGATGTGACAGTGCCGTGCAGCTATGACATGGAAGTGTCCGCGGGCCGGTACTTTCACGCCCTCGAGGACGGGGAAATCCCGTTCATCATGATGTTCAGTGGAACGGTTTTCGGTGACGGTGAGAAGGGGTTGTGGGTTGAGCAGGTGCCCTGGCACGCCGAGACCCGTTACCGGATGCCGGTAACGCGCTGGGACGAGATGATGGACACCCACTTCCCCGGCAGCGGGTGGTTACGTCTGCAGCGCGAAACGATCGACGCGCTAGCGACATTTCGGGCCGTCCGCGCACTACCTACTTGGGACGACGCGATCCTCGCCGTGCTGGAGGCCGCCCGCCAGCCTGCCTCGAACGCCGAGGCGCTTCGCGTTGCGGAGGGAGGATCATGACTGCGGCTCCGATGGACGTCGCACGGGAGGTAGCTGACGCCGTCCTCTATGAGGGGTACCTGCTGTACCCGTACCGGGCTTCGGCTCGCAAAAACCAGGTGCGTTGGCAGTGGGGGGTGCTCGTGCCTCCCGCGTACGCCGACCTCGGGCATGGCGAATACGCCACGTCGCACACGGAATGTTTGCTGGAGCCCGGTACTGACCCAATATTGCACCTGCGGCTGCGGTTCCTGCAGTTGCAACATCGTAGTGGCGGCGAAGGGCCGGTGCCCGAGTTCGACGAGGCGGTGGAACGCGAGGTCGACGAAGTGGTGGCGATCTCCGAGCTGCTGGACACCGAACGGATAGTGCCGGTAAGTATTCCCGGTGGCAGCGATACCGAGGAAGGCCTCACGCGGCAGCGGTGGGCGCTTGATGGTGAGATCCGGCTGTCCGCCAGGCGGTTGGAGGGCCCCTATGGGGTGGTGCAACTCACCGTAGAGATCGTCAACACCGCGCAGTGGGCAGACCCGGACGCTGACCGTCAGGTGGCGTTACGCCATTCGCTGCTCGCCGCGCACACCGTACTTGCCCTGAGCGACGGCGAGTTCATTTCCCTGCTCGATCCGCCGGAGTGGGCCAAGCATGCCGTGGCAGGCTGTCGCAACGACCGCACCTGGCCGGTGATGGTGGGTGAGCCAGGGCGCCGCGACGTGATCCTGTCCTCGCCGATCATCCTGTACGATCATCCGGCGATCGCAGCGGAGAGTCCTGGTGAGTTGTTCGATGGTCTGGAGATCGACGAGATTCTCACGCTGCGCACGATGACACTTACCGACGAGGAGAAAGCCGAGGCTCGGGCGACCGACGAACGGGTCCGCAAGCTGATGGACCGAGTCGACTCGATGCCGCCCGAGATGCTGGACAAACTGCACGGAGCCATTCGTTACCTCGGTGAGAGCCCGTCGGATCGATCCTCCCGGGAACCGGATCCGATCGAGACGATTACCACTCCCGGCACTCCGTGGTGGGATCCCGGTGCCGATGCCTCAGTGGACCCGGAGACCGACAGCGTGATCATCGCGGGCGTCGCGGTGGCCAAGGGCAGCAAGGTGCTGCTCACTCCAGGGTCACGCCGCACCGATGCGCAAGACATGTTCCTCGCGGGGCGCACCGCTACCGTCGCCGCCGTCCTCCTCGACGTCGACGGGGACACCCACGTCGCGGTCACCCTCGACGATGACCCCGGCGCTGACATCGCCATCGCGCACGGCCGGTTCCGCTATTTCTCTCCCGATGAGCTTGTACCATTGGACACTTCCCATGAGCCGGCCGTGCGAGCCGAGCCATGAGAACCGTAGTGGCCGGCATCGGCAACATTTTCCTGGGCGACGACGCGTTCGGTGTCGAACTCGCCCGACGACTGGGCACTGAGCCGTTACCCGAGGGTGTCACCGTCGCCGACTACGGAATTCGCGGGATGCATTTGGCGTACGATCTCCTCGAGATCGCCCCCGACACCACAATCCTGCTCGACGCCGTGACACGTGGCGACGAACCAGGAACGATCTATGTGTTGGAGATCGGACCTGGTCACGTGGCGGATATCGAACCCGCTGCTGTCGACGCACACGGAATGGCTCCCGACGCTGTGCTTGCGCTGCTGGACAACCTCGGTGGCAGCGCGGGGCGGACCCTGCTGGTCGGCTGTGAGCCAGCCAATACCGAGGAGGGTATCGGGCTGTCCTCAACCGTCGCCACCGCTGTGGAGCAGGCGGTGGAGGTAGTCCTGGATCTGCTCACCAATAAGGAAGGAAGTGAGACGGATGCTGAAGAAGCTGATGCTCTGGGGGTCGCTGGTCGGCCTAGCCACACTGGCGGTACAGGTGTCTAAGGATGTGGCTCGTTATAAGCAGATCAGCGAACTTTAGTCTCGAACTGCACGCCTCAAACCCACCACGGAGGTAAAGCCCATGTGCCTCGGCATCCCGGGCGAAGTGATCGAGATCCTGCCCGAACATCCCGATTTGGCCAGGGTCGACGTCAGCGGGGTCAAGCGCGCCATCAACATCGGTCTGCTGACCGATGACCCGCCTGTTCCCGGCGACTGGATCCTCATCCACGTCGGCTTCGCCTTGTCCAAGATCGACGAGCAAGAGGCCAAAGCGGCGATGGATTTCCTCATCGGTATAGGTCAGGCCTACGAGGACGAGATCGCTGCCCTGCTCGAATCACAAATCGACGAGAGTCGGTGAGCGGTATGAGGTTCGTCGATGAGTACCGGGATGCCGAGAAAGCACGTGCGCTGTCCGCGAAGATCGCAGCGCTGTGTGAACCAGGGCGACACTACAAGTTCATGGAGGTCTGCGGAGGACACACGCACACCATCTACAAGCACGGACTGGAGGACTACCTCCCGGAATCGGTCAGTCTGGTGCACGGGCCGGGCTGCCCGGTATGCGTGATTCCGATGGGTCGGGTGGACGACGCGATCGCGCTGGCCGAGGAACCGGACGTGATCATGACATCGTTCGGCGACATGATGAGGGTGCCCGGCGGACGAGGATCGTTCTTCGACTCCTCAGCCGCAGGCGCTGACATCCGGATGGTCTATTCCCCGCTCGACGCTCTGAAGATTGCCCGGCAGAATCCGGACCGACGCGTGGTGTTCATGGCAATCGGGTTCGAGACGACCGCACCATCCACCGCGATGACCGTGTTGCGAGCGGCGGCTGACGGCATCGAGAACTTCTCGATCTTCTGTAATCACGTCACGATCATTCCGGCGATCAAGGCCATCCTGGACTCGCCTGACCTGCGGTTGGACGGGTTCATCGGGCCCGGCCACGTCTCCACCGTCATCGGTTGCCGTCCCTATGAGTTCATTGCCTCACAGTACGGAAAACCGCTTGTCACTGCGGGATTCGAGCCACTGGACATCCTGCAATCGGTCTACATGCTGCTGCAGCAACTCGCCGAGGGTCGCTCCGAGGTGGAGAACCAGTACTCCCGGGTGGTGCCGTGGGATGGCAACACGGTGGCACTGCGGGCGGTCAGCGAGGTTATGGAGTTGCGTCCGTACTTCGAGTGGCGTGGGCTCGGATTCATCTCACATTCGGCACTGCGGATGAAGCCCTCCTACGCTGCCTTCGACGCGGAGCACCACTTCGATCTGCCGGGGGTCCGGGTCGCCGACCCCAAGGCATGTCAGTGCGGTGAGGTGCTCAAGGGCGTGCTCAAGCCATGGGAATGCAAGGTGTTCGGCACCGCATGCACACCCGAGACCCCCATCGGCACGTGCATGGTCTCCTCGGAGGGAGCCTGCGCGGCGTACTACAACTTCGGACGGTTCAGCCGCGAGCGGGTCCGCGAGGCTAGCCAGATAGGGGCGAGCAAGGTATGACCCCTCCGGATACCACCCGGCAGGATCGGGCGGCCTGGGCCGAAGCCGCCGTCGCAGAGCATGAGTCCGAGCTCGACACCGGACATCTTGGGGTGCACGCTCAGCCCGGTACCGAGCACGCCGGTCGGGAACAGCTGGTGCTGGAACGCATCGAGCGAGCCCGGCGGGCGCGGCCGCGGGTGCGCGAGAAGCTGATCACCTTGGCCCATGGTGCGGGCGGCAAGGCTAGCCAATCACTCATTGAGGCGATCTTCCTCGACGCCTTTCGCAACCCGCTGCTCGAACCGCTCGAGGACGCTGCGACGGTCACCGCGAACGGAGTGCGGCTGGCATTCACCACTGACTCCTACGTGGTGACGCCGTTGTTCTTCCCTGGCGGTGATATCGGTGACCTCGCCGTCAATGGCACGGTCAACGATCTGGCTGTCTCGGGGGCGAAACCTGCCTATCTGTCGGCTGGATTCATTCTGGAAGAGGGTTTCCCGGTCGACGATCTGCGCCGGATCGTGGCCTCGATGGCGACGGCTGCCGAGGCTGCTGGGGTGTCGATCGCCACCGGTGACACCAAGGTTGTGCAACGCGGTAAGGCGGATGGCTGCTACATCACCACCGCCGGGGTCGGGCTGCGCGCTGATGACCTGACCCTGGGCGTCGCCACGGCCCGACCCGGTGACGCAGTGATCGTCTCCGGTCCGGTGGGCGATCACGGGATGACAATCATGCTGGCTCGCGGGGAGCTGGATATCGAGTCCGATTTGGTCTCCGACACTGCACCGGTGCACGGCCTGGTGCGCGGGTTGCTCGACGCGGTAGGTCCGGACGTCCGGGCCATGCGGGACGCAACTCGCGGCGGGGTCGCAACCATCCTCAACGAGGTGGCCAAGGCCTCGGGGGTGGCGGTGGTGGTCGAGGAGGAGGCGGTGCCGGTGCGCACGGAGGTCCGTGGGGCCTGCGAACTGTTGGGTATCGACCCGCTCTATGTCGCTTGCGAGGGCCGAATCGTGGTGATCGTCGACGCGGGAGCAGCCGATGCGGCGGTGACGGCGTTGCAGGCTCATCCGCTCGGCGCCGGGGCCACGGTGGTCGGTCGTATTGCCGAGGATCCGCCGGGATTGGTCCTGCTCAAGACTGGATTCGGCGGCACGCGGATCATCGACCTGTTGGTCGGAGACCCGCTACCGCGGATCTGCTGAAGGCTGAGGGAAGGGAGGCACTCTGACTCAGGCCGAACTGCTCGCGGAGATCGTGGCTGATTGGCCCGAACCCGGTGAGCTCGTCTACATCGAACGTCGTGGAGAAAGCTACCGGTTAGTTCGCATCGGGATGGGCGAGATTGTCACCGGACCGGAAGCCGACGCATCGTTGCCTGATGCCTGGATCTACTACTCCGGGTGGCAGGAACGCCATCAGCAGGACACGCCGGCGTTCTTCGAGGATTTGCTCGCCGAGATGGAGGCGGCGGCCGGGGGTAACGATCGCTGCCGCTGGTCGGTAGACGATCCCTGGCCGCACTAAATAATAGTCCGCAGTTACATAGCCGAGGTGTGATGGTCTACCGGATCCACGCGTCCGACCGGGCAGCGTTCAAACACTGCCGCCGGGCATGGGACCTCGGTTCGCGCAATCGGCAGAACTTTGAACCCATCCCCCGGCAGGGGGCGATCGACCTCAACCGGGCAATACGCGATGCGCTGGCCGTGTACTACTTCCCAGGGATGTGGGAGTGGAACAGGGCGATCGTGCAGCCCTTGGTGCACCAAGCATTGGAAAAGGCGGTGCACGGACAGCCCCAGGCTGACGACCAGTCCCGGCAAGAGGCGCTGGATCGCGGTCACGCGCTGCTCGACGCGTATGCCGCGTGGGCGCCCACGGTCGACAACTTCACGCCGGTGCGGGTGGAGACCGATATCGAGGTGAACATTCCTGACCCAGCCAGCCTGGGCGCCGACCTGGTGAGCTCGGACCTGCTAACCCCTAGCGGAGAACCGATCAGCTACACCGACCGCGTCGACCTGCTCGTCATCGACGAGAACGACGCCTATTGGGTGGTCCAACACCGGCTCATCGCCGGTCGTTGGACCGATCAGGACGCATTGCAGCTAGATGAGCAGACGATCATGTGGTGCTGGGCCTGGCCTCTGTTCTATCTCGGGATGCACGTAGCGGGCACCGTGTACAACGAGATCCGAACCGATGCCGGTGAGTCAGGAAGGGAGGTGGCAGCGCGGGAGCTGACCGGGCATCAGCAGGTGCGGCACCGGCGGATGTATGCCCGCAGCGCGGTCGTCCCTCGCGAGCGAGTACGGGCGGAGGGCACCGACGAGTTCCGTCGAACCCGCATCCCGCGTGGCACAGCCGAGCTGGGGGCCGCAGGAGTGAATCTGGTGGCCGAGGCCAGGACGGTCATCAGTACAGATTTGGAGATCTACCCCACCCCGACGCCAAAGATCTGTAGTCGTTGCCCGTTCCTCCCCCCCTGCTTGGTGCTCAACGAAGGGGGAGACGCCGCTGCCGAACTCGCCCGGTCCTACCGACGCCGGCCGCCGGTACAGGTTGAGGAGGGCCGGCTCGGTGGTGCGACCTGGTCGATGAATCGCGGTGCGGCACCCCCCCGATGGCCCGGGGATCCCTGAAACCACGTCGGCGCAGCTCCGGCGGACAGAACGGTCCCCCACCCACCACGCTCACTCTCCGGTCACAGAGCTGCACGCCGCAGCTACAGCGACTTGGCCGAGACTGATGCCCCCGTCGTTGGGGGGCACCCGGGAGTGGGTCAGCACCCGGAAGCCGGCCTGCTCCAATCCAGCCACAGTGCGCTCGAGTAGCAAGATGTTCTGAAAGACCCCACCGGACAACGCGGCGGTACCCACCGCTGTGGTCTCTCGCAGCAGACAGCAGATCCGAATGATCGCATCGGCGACGCCGTGGTGGAACCGGGTCGCGATCACCTCAGGAGCCACTCCCGCGCGCATGTCCTCGACCACACCGCGGACCAGGTCCGCGCCGTGCAGTTGCAAGACAGGGCCCTCGGTCACCGCCGCCGGGTAGCTGCCCACCTCCGTCCGGTCGGCCCACTGCTCAAGCTCCACGGCTGCTTGACCCTCGTAATTGATCAAATCCCGGACCCCGAGGATCGCCGCGACGGCGTCGAACAGCCGCCCGGCGCTGGAGGTCAAGGGAGAGTTCACCCCTCGGTGTGCCATCGCCAGCACCGTGTCCCACTGCTCGGCATTGCGCCGCATCAGTTCGTCCGGAGCGTCTGAGCCCAGGTAGGCGGCAGCCATTCGCCAGGGCTGCCTGATGGCCGTGGCGCCGCCCGGCAGAGGGACTGGAACCAGATGCCCCAGCCGCCGGAATCCCCGCAGATCGGCCAACAGGAACTCCCCACCCCATAGCGTGCCATCGGTGCCATAACCAAGCCCGTCGAAGGCCACCCCGAGCACCGGGCCGGCGTCGCCGTTGTCGGCCAGGCAGGAGGCGATGTGGGCGTGGTGATGCTGCACTCCGACGAGTTCCACGTCCGTCAGCTCGAGGGCGTATTTGGTGGACAGGTATTCGGGGTGCAGGTCGTGGGCGACCACCTCCGGCTGCACGTCGAACAGTCGTCGGAAGTGCGCGA
>JBOHHD010000065.1:0-4172 GCA_050700515.1 Pseudonocardiaceae bacterium | reverse complement strand
GCGACCAGGTCGTCCTCCCGTGGTGGATGAAGCGGCGGTAGTCATCGCGACCATGGAGCCTCCGCCCGAGGAAACCGGATTGACGCATTGGTCGAGTCGAGAGCTGGCCAAGCGGAGGGGGATCAGTCACAACGAGATCGCCTCGATCTGGCGAAACTGGGGATCGCAACCGCATCGGGTGGAGTCGTTCAAGTTCTCCACCGATCCAGAGCTCGAAGCGAAGATCACCGATGTGATCGGGTTGTATCTCGACCCACCCAAGAACGCGGTGGTGCTCTGTGTCGATGAGAAGTCACAGGTCCAAGCCTTAGAACGGGCCCAGCCGATGCTGCCGGTCGCCCGCCGATGCTGCCGGTCGCCCCGGGGCCGCCCGAGCGGCGCTCTTATGACTATTACCGGCACGGGATAACCAGTCTCTTCGCCGCCTTGGAGATCACGACCGGCACAGTACTGGGCGAGTGCTGTGAGCAGCATACCAACGCCGAGTTCCTCGCGTTTCTCACACTCGTGGCCCGCCAGTACCCCGAGGGCGAGTTACACCTTGTCGTGGACAACTACGGGACACATACCCATCCGAACGTACAGGCATGGCTGGACAAACCAGCCAACAAACGGATCACTCTTCATTTCACCCCGACCGGATGTTCCTGGCTCAACCTCGTCGAGGTGTTCTTCTCCATCATCACCCGTAAAGCGATACGCCGAGGAAGTTTTATCTCAGTCAAAGAACTCATCACCTCCATCAAGAACTTCATCGAACATTACAACAAGGACTGCTCACCCTTCACCTGGACCAAACCGGCAGAGGTGATCATAACCAAGGCCACCAGTAAACGACGCATGACTTTCATCAAAAAATAAACTTCAGTTACGCGACACTAGTGGGTTCGCTATGGTGATCCCGGCGCTACCTGACACCGGGCACGCGGCCCAACAAGGCACCGAAGTGGCCAAGGGGACACCCTGGGGTGTTAGCTCGGAGGGTCTGTGGGCACCGTCAGGGGAAGACGGGGAGGTCACAGTCCCGGCCCGGACCGCCGACGGAAGGATCATCTTCGTGCGGGTATCGCGGCGTGTCTTCCTGGGAGGCGCGGGCGCCTCGGCTGTCGGCATCACGCTGCCGCCCACAGCCCAGGCCATCGCCGCCGCCCCGAGGAGTGTGGTATCGGACGATGTCAACCCCCTGACGCACTTCATCGAGATGAAGAAAGTGTTCATGGACAGTGACAATCTCTTCGGTCCGGCTCGGGTGATCAACGCGGTGCACCAGCAGCTCGACCTCATGCAGCAGCTGCGCCAGAGCTGGCGCGGCGCGGACCGGCAACGGCTGCTCCAGGTGCAGACCCAGTACGCCGACCTCCTGGGGTGGCTCTACCAGGATTCCGGGGACTTCCCGGCCTCGCGCCACTGGGTTGACCGCTCGCTGGAGTGGTCGCACCTGGCCCGGGACAGTCAGACGGCTGCGTTCATCTTGGCGCGACGAAGCCAACTGGCGGCCGACATGGGCAACCCGGCCGACGCGATCGACGCCGCGGAGGCCGCGAGAGCCACAGCGCGCCCGAACACCCGTATTGCAGCTATCGCGGCGACATTCGCCGGTCATGGGTACGCCCTCGAGGGGGATGCTGATTCCGTGTCGCGTTCCTATGACCAGGCACGCGAGTTACTGCTCAGCGGCGAGACCGACCACGAGAGCGCCTACGGCCTGTGCTTCAACGAGGGCTACCTGGATGTGTATCGAGCCCGTTCCCTCGCCGCGCTCGGCCGTTTCCTGCCTGCCGCCGACATTTTCCAGACGGCCATCGAGGGCCTACCCGAGGGTTACTGGCGCGATACCGGGGTGTACCTCGCCTGGCAGGCCCGCGCCTATGCCGGAGGTCGGGAAGCGGAGCAGGCCGCTGAGCTGGGCCTGCACGCGCTCGTGGTGGCCTGCGAGACCGGCTCAGCGCGGATCATCGTCGAGCTGGCCCATCTTGACGATGCACTTGCTCAATGGCGCGCCGTCCCTAAAATCAGGGAGTTCCGCGCCGCGCTCACCGATGTCATCCCCCATCAAGCGTGACCAGGAGGAGACCACCGCATGAGCCAGCAACGCGACGCCGACACACGCTGGATGCGCCGGGCCATCGAGCTGTCCTATCAATGCCCCCCGGCCGGGAGTGCGTACTCGGTCGGCGCCGTCATCATCGACGCGGAGGGCCAGGAGATCGCCACCGGCTACTCGCGGGAGACCGACCCGAAAGTGCACGCCGAGGAATCCGCGCTGGCAAAGCTTCCGATTGGCGACCCTCGTCTGCGGGGAGCCACGCTCTATAGCACTCTGGAACCGTGCTCCCAGCGGGCCAGCCGACCGCGGGCCTGTACCCAGCTCATTCTGGATGCTGGTATTCCCCGGGTCGTCATCGCCTGGCGAGAACCCAGCCTCTTCGTCGAGAACTGCGTCGGCGTCGAGTCGCTGACACAGCACGGAGTACATGTCATCGAAATGCCTGAACTCGCCGAAGAAGCCAAAGGAGCCAACACTCACCTCGACCTCAGCCCCTAAGATCGCACATGGGAAACTGGGGTCACTATCAGCATCCCATGGATCAGGGCGTTTATCGTTCTAGTTTTCGATAAGGCCCGTAATTACTGGAGTTGAGTTTTTCGGCTGCCGGGGCGCGCCTCCCACTTCGTCTCCCACCACCATCCAGCAGACGTCGTCGCCCTGGCCGTGGCAGCCGGCACTTCGCGGGCGGGATGCCGTGTCGGCACTGGCGGCCATGCCACGGCTGCCCACACCACGACCCCATCAACTACCGGGTGCTGATCGTGATGCTCGGCCTGCTTGGTCATCGACGGCCGGATCGTCGCCTTCGCCGAGGAGGAGCGGTTCTCCCGCCACAAGCACCACCAGGATTCCCGGTCCTGCGCAATCGCCGCGGCTTACTGCCGTCGTTGCCGACGAGTACGAGCATGTCAGGCTGGTGCCCCACTCTGATGGGGTAGAGACGCTTTGTGCGTTAGTCAGGCCGTTGGCGGTAAGGTCCACCGAAAGTCGCTGTCAGGTTCGTCAAGCCACACCTGGTGACGACCATCGGGGGTCACCGTCAGGCCGAGGCGATCCCAGCTCGGTCGGCCGAGTTCATCCCACATTTTGTGGGTGGCTTCGAACTCGTTCCACATCTTGACCGGTCCGTCTTGACGCACCTCGAGCTCGCCGGTGCCATCGACGTGCATCCGCACCGCGCACCATGAACCGTCACGAGCGCTGAACACCGCCCACTCTGGCCCCTGTTCGGTGGCCCCGCGATAACCGAACGCGAGTTCGCCGGGCATTCGGGCTTGCGCGAGGAACCACGGCACCAACGACGACCACGGCAACGGGTCGAGGTGTGTTGTCGACCGAGTACCTCCTTGAACATCCCTGACCGTGGTCGCGTTCTCGGGTGCCTGATCGGCGTCGCGAATCGCCATGAACCCGGCCCACCGTGGTAAGAATCGCCCTTCGAGTCGATCGGCGTGCCGAGTCAGCAGGACGAGGTTGCCGGCGTGGACGCTGCGTTTGACGTCGACTGGTGAAGCTCGCGCCGTCTAGCGCGAACTGCGCGCTGACCGGTGCGAACGGGTCCGCGTGGGGAATCGTGGCAACTGCTGCGGTCATTCGTTCCTCCTTCCGTCATGCCGGGCACCTGCTGTGCCCGGCAAGTTGAGACCCGGTCGATGCCGGTATCCCGCGTGCCCGTCCTGTCCAGCCGTCGTCCCGATGATCACCCGCGCACCGCGGAGCTCGATCGGGCGCGGAACAGTGGCCTCGGGGTGGTGGTCGGGGATGAGCCACGGCGGGGGCTCTTGGAGACGATGAACGGGATTGTCACGTCACGGGCTCTTTCTGCGCTGACCGGGAATCGGCGGAAACGCGTGCGGCCGGTGCTGTCCTGGGGTGGTGACAGCCTGGTGGTGAGCCAGGCCCGGGACGCCACCATCCCAGGGGGAACAATTCCTCCCCCCACCCACGACACGTCAACCTGCGCGGTTGCCCGTGGTTGGGGACGGTGTCTTCCCCCCACCTCACCTGCGGGCCATCCCGCTGGGCCCCGAATAGGGCTACGGTGCCCAGCGCCACCGGTACCGGAAACGACGACCCCAGGGGGATGAGAGGCGATGCCCAGAAAAGTAGGAAACTCCACGAA
>JBOHHD010000064.1:0-1828 GCA_050700515.1 Pseudonocardiaceae bacterium | reverse complement strand
ACTTCCTCTACCCGCCGGAGAAGCCGTTGACGGAGACCGCCCACGACCGGCTGGCGACCATCGCCACCCACACCGACCTCGGCGCGGGCATGCACGTGGCGATGAAGGACCTGGAGATCCGCGGCGCGGGCAACATCCTGGGCGGTGAGCAGTCCGGGCACATCGCGGGGGTGGGCTTCGACCTCTACATCCGGTTGGTCGGCGAGGCCGTGGCGGCGTTCCGCACCGCGGCGGGCGCCGGGTCCTCCGACGCTGCCGCCGAGCCCGCGCCGGTGCGGGTCGAGCTGCCGGTGGACGCGCACCTGCCGCACGACTACATCCCTGGCGAGCGGCTGCGTCTGGAGGCTTACCGCAAGATCGCTGAGGCGGTGGACGCCGGTGCGCTGGCCGCGGTCACCGAGGAGTTGATGGATCGTTACGGCGCGCTACCCCCACCGGTGGTGACCCTGCTCGACGTCGCCCGCTTCCGCCTGGTGTGCCGGGCCCACGGGGTGGCCGAGGTGACCGGGCAGGGCTCCACGCTGCGCTTCGCCCCCGTGTCGTTGCGCGACTCGCAGCTGGTCCGGCTGAACCGGCTCTACCCCCGCGCGGTGTACAAATCCACGCTCCAGACCCTGTCGGTGCCCCGTCCGACCGAAGGCGCCGATCGAGTCGGAGCCCCCCCACTGCGTGACCGTGAGCTCCTCGACTGGTGCACCCGCCTGGTCACCGGCATTTTCGACTCCCCTCTTGGCTGACGGTCGTCGCCCGCGGACGGATTCAGTCGAAATGCGTCGACATGACGTCAGCCATGATCTCCTCAAGCAGTGGGGCGCGGGTGGTGTCGATCGGCGCCCCGAAGGGCGCACCCCGGGGCAGTTCGAGACTCAGCATGATATGGATGAAGCCCGGTGCCGAAGTGTCGTATCCGGGTGAGGCGAAGATGTGGTATTCGGTTCTGATGTCCGGTAATTCGAACTCGAAGTAGATGGCGGGGTGACCGGATACGTCGATTTTCTTCCGGTTCCGGTGCAGATCCAGCTCGGTGCCGTAACGATCCGGAACATACACACCGGAGAGGTTGACCTCGACGCGCACCGAATGTGTCGGTTCGAGGAAATAGCAGGAGGACCCGTCCGTGATGGGCGCCAGGTGCGCACCGAGATGGGCGCGCACCGGCTCCAATGCCACCGCGCACTCGACATTCGGATCGGCCGCCGCCGCGGCGATGATTTTCTTACCTCCTCGGGGAATGGACACCTCGCGGTACGGTGTGCAGCGGCCCGGTTTGTCGCCGTCGAAGTCGTCGATACACGGGCCGGTAGCGGCGGTGTCCGGCTCATCCGGTCGGTACAGCAACGGTTGTTGTACCGCTGCTGTGGGTGGCGCGGTATCGTGCCCCGAGATGATGGCTGCGGCGAGCTGCTCGACCTGCGGGCAGTCCGGCGCCCTCACTTCGATGACCTGATCGCTCAACGCCTTGATCGCGCTGGCCGGACCGTTGCTCCAGCTCACCAGGCAGTAAGGCCTGCCCGGTCCGACAAGCTCCGGCTCGGCAACCGCGACGGTCCGGCCGCCGAGCTCTTTCCGGTTGGCGCCGGCATACCGCGCAGGGTCCCGGTTGTAGGACATCGTCAAGCTCAGCTCGGGATCTTCACCTTTCGATGCGTCGCATCCGTCCAGGCCGGGAACACCGTCGTCCAGTTCCAGGGTGTACTGCTCGGTCCGGTCACCGAGCACGGTGGCGAGCAAGCTGCAACCGTCCCACTGCGACAACGGCCGCACCGCGCGATCCGCCCGCAGCGAGTCGGGATTGGCCAACTTCGTGGCGGCTGCCTGGGCGAATGCC
>JBOHHD010000063.1:0-6031 GCA_050700515.1 Pseudonocardiaceae bacterium | reverse complement strand
GTACTACTTCGTACCTTTCAAGGAGGTCGGGCCCGGGAGTCGCGGGCGGATAGGGACGGTCGTCGATCCCGATCCTGGGTACTTCCCGACGCCGGTTTCGGTCCATGTCGCCTGATCGGACGGCCGTACAACGTTGGTCTACGTCCGGTCACTGAGCGTAGAAGCGGACCAGTGACCGGGCGGCGCCGCTACGCAATCGTGATTTCCATACCGATTTCGAGAGGTATCCATGTCTGACCCCGTGCTCGATCCTGGCGGTCGGCCGGGCACCACGCCGTGAGTGCCCCGGGGATGTGGTGGGGCCTGGGTGACCGGGGCGCGCAGCACGTGGTAGCGCCATGCGATATCGAGGCGGCGCAGCGGGGCTGGGTCGAGATCCTGTGCGGGTGCCGGTTGCCCGTCGAGGTGGAGCTGCTCGCGGCGCCAGCCACCGAGCTGTGCTGTCTGGCTTGCGTGATCGGGGTGACCGCGGACCTCGGCTCCATGCCCGCCGCGGTCGGTGGCTCGCCATTACCACCCTTGCTGATATTTGAGGAGAAGCATGGGCAAGCGCCCGAAGAGCAAGGCAGCCAAGGGGCTGGAGACCCGGCGGATCGTGTACGGCGACCACCGCCGTCCGCGCAACCGGCCCCAGGAAATCAGGGTCGATGTCCGGCGCGGGGAAGTGATCGATGAGGACTATGCGGTCGCAGTGGTGGCGGCGCGGACCACGCTGCCGCTGGATCAGGTGCGGATCATCAGGATCAGCGCCCCCTGAGATCTCGGTCGGTCGCCGGTTGAGGGGACCCCCGCCCGGTCCCAAGATCCGGCGCTGCGCTCGCCACGAGCTACCCGTTCACCGCCGTCGTAGGTATCGTGCCCGCATGACGCAGCAACCTAACCAGGGCAGCGACCTCCTGCCGCCGCTGCCGCCACCGACCGCCGGCCCCGGCGAACGAGCCGATGCCGTGATGGACCGCCTCATCGTCCGACTCGGTGGCATGCCCAGCCTGGACGACTACCGCCGTGCATACGCCTCCTGCGGGGCACCCTGGCCCGGTGACGACGTGATCCGCCAACGACACCGAGTCGCCCCTGTAGCATGATCGGTGGCAAGGTCCTCGACGCCTCCGCCCTCGCAGCACTCGCCCGACGACGACTCTCCGCACTGGTCTGGTTCGACATCGCCCCGACGCTCGGGCTCACTCTGTACATACCCAGCTCGCCCTCATCGAAGTCCGCGCCGTGCGCCCAGACGCCGCGCCACTGCTGGCCGACCTGCTCACCCACCCCTCCGTCATCGTCGGCGAACTCGACGCCACCACCGCCAACCAGGTAGACCAGCTACTCATCGACGCTGACATGTTCGACGCGACAGCTGGCCATGTCGTACATATCGCACGCCTGCGAGGTTGGCCCGCGTTGTCCGCCGACCCCGGTCGACTGCGTCGGCTCGATCGCGACCTGTCTATCGACCCGCTCTGACACCAGCAACGACCCCGAGTCGATGTTGCGATCTTGCTCGGTCCGAAGATTGGGCGCAGCGCCGACGAAACCATCTACATGGTCGAGCCGCCTACCTGCTATCCGGGTCGGGGTGGGGATGTAGTGGAGACCCCTCGCGGCTACGAGGGGCCTCCGACACCGAGGCTGCCCGTCCGGACCAAATCAGACGTCGTCTCGGGTGCAGCGACGCACACGGCGCAGCTACGTGCACCATTGAAACCAACTCGTGGTGGTCTATGTATACAAATCGGACTAGCTCGGACTGCGTGGTCGGTTCCGAAGTTGCTAGAGCTCGGATTCGCCCCAGGAGCTGACGGTGATCTCGTCGCCCACCGATAGCTTGCCGGGGCGCAATACGGCGAACTTGACGCCGAAGGCGACCCCGCCCTCGGCCGCGCGGCGGTGAGCGGCGAGCGTGCGCAGCGGTTCCGGGCCTGTCTTCACCCCGGATTCCTGGTCGACCGTGGTGACGACACAGCGGATGGCGAGCTTGGCGTAGCCCAGCTCGGCGTCGCCGACGTTGATCCGGCGGATCCGGTCCTCGACGTAGGGTTCGTCCCAGCCATCGACCACGATGTTCGGGCGGAAACGGTTCATCGGCACCGCCTTTTCCCCTCGCTCGGCGATCCACTCGTTCAGCCGGTCCAACGAGGACAGCGCGGTGAGGAGCAGGGAGTTCCCGTCGGCGTAGGCTGCGGTGCCCGGCGTCTGGCCCTTGGTCATCCGGACGTGCTCCGGCGGTACCCGCACCAGCCTGCTCGGCACGCCGAGTACCTCCGAGAGCCAGCCGGCCACCGCGTCGCCCTGGTCGATTCCCTGGTACCGCATGCCGTGCAGCTCCACGGCACACCGAGCGCCCGCGAGATCCACGTCGATGCCCAGCATGCCCATGCCCGGTGCGCGCAGGGTGAGCCGCTCGCCACCGGTGCTGACCTCGGGGTGGATCACCGCCATCTGCGGTGTGTTCCGCTGGCTGCGAAAGGCACCGTTCGGGCCGATGACCATGAAACTGCGATCATGCCGGAGACCGGCGGGCGTCAGCACCGCATCGTCCACCGACGTGCCGGTGCATCCCTTGACGGGGTAATAGCTCAGCTCGACGATTCTGGCCACGCCCCGACGCTACCGTCCAGTCGGCGTCGCGGACGATGTTCGACTCGATCATGCGCCATCTGCGGAGCGGTTCGAGGAGTTGACCTCAACGAGCGCCGAGCTGCTGATCGCTGCCCGGCGTCGTCGGGGCGACCCTTGCCTCCGCGGTCGTCCTGCGCCGGGTCCGGGTAAGCGGCCCATGACGGCGCGGTCCGGATCGACGCGCGGTTTTACGGATCAGGGGTGAGGGGAGCGGGGGTCGCCGGGGGAGTTATCGGTGGCAGCGGACGCTGCGGCGGCGCGCTCTGTTCCGGGTCCTTGCTGGGTACCGTGTCGAGCAAGTCGTGCGCGCGCCGGTCGATGAGTCCGGTCAGCAGTTGCTGGGCGTATCCGAAGATCAGCGCGTAGGCGAGGATCTGCTCCTGCGAGTCGAGCGCGCTCAGGCCGGGGATGAACTCACCGCGAATGGCGATCAAGGCACCCAGCGCGGTGATCGCGCCGGCGGGAACCTTGAGCAGCGCCAGAGCGATCGGGATGTCGTAGGGCGTGGACGTTCCGCGCAAGTTGCGGATGGACACCGCGGCCGCCAGCGAGCCGCCGAGCAGCCCGAGCATGGCCACCACGACGACATCGAAGGGGGCCGGCGCTCGGCCCGGCCCGTCCCCGGTCGGGCACGCCACGGTGGTGGGCGCTACTGGGGTGGACACCACCGGAGTGGGCGCAGCGGCCGGTTCGAAACATAAGGGAACGCTGCCGGGAGTGCGGTACACAACCCACGAAAAGATGAGCATCAGAACTGCGATGAGCAGGGCGGTCGACAGCAGGACGTTCCGGAAGTTATGTATTCGGGAGTGCGACCGGTCAGCGGACTCATGTCCCATCTGGATGACCTTGCTCAGCACCGTGCGTTTGGCACTTCCGGCTTTCATCCGGCTCAGCGCTCGGGCGACCTCACGCATCGGGTGGTCACGGTTCAGCCCTATCTCCGCCCGCGCCACGGCCTCCGGGATCTCAGCGTCCACCTCATCGTCGCTGTACAGTCGCACAATCTCGGCCTCAGCCCGATGAATGTTCTGAAACGCTGCTTCGATGTTGGTCCCGCGCCACCAGCTGAGGAACGGGTAATGCCGGGGACACTGTCCACTCGCCGCCTGCTCCGCCCTGTGCAGCAGGTCTTCGACCCCGGCGCAGATCGCGGTGAACTCGGCTTCGGACAGGTGGCTTGACTTCTCGCGAGCCTTGATCGCGTTCAGTCTTGCTCGGAAGCCGGTAGCAGCGACTTCCACATCCTGTGCCCAGACACGTCCGCGATGACGCGCGGATGGATTCTTGTCCTGTGTCCACGGCCGCGACTGTTCCGCAGCTGATGCGGCCGGCTGCCCCGAGGATGACTTGGCTTGTGACGCAGTCAACATGACGCCCCCCTGCCGAATGATCCCGACTGCGGATAGAGGGTACCCCGCCCGTCAACAAGGAGTATCCGAGTCGCTGAGGCTGTTCGCGGATGCGTTGGGTGGGTGCGTGCAGGCCCCCATCCCCCGCGCTTCGCCGGCTGGTCGGCCACCACCTCAACGTGTTGGAGGACTGCGGTTTGTTGCGCCGGGAACCGGATGTCTTCCGGTCCGGGCGATCCCGCTACCGGGTCGCCGAACCGCTGATCACCTTCTATCAGGTGGTGATGCGCCCGCAATGGGGGCTGCTGGAAAGCGGGCGGGCACGTCCGGTGTGGCAGGACGCCACCGTACGGTTCTCGGCCCAGGTACTCGGTCCGCACTTCGAGCAGTTGTGCCGGGAGTTCGCCCGGGCCGCTCCGGGCGAGCCACGCCGGATTCTCTCGCGGGGTGCGGCGAAGCGGGGCGAGGTGCTTGGCGCACGCCATGTCGATCGCCTCCGCCGAGCCCGCGACCTGCTGGCCGGCCGCGGGTACGACACGCGCGACACCGTGCTCGCCTGCTACGGCGGAGCAGGCTTCGACCCCCACGTGAGCGTTGCGGCAGACCGGGTGCTGACCGTCGGCCCGGAAGACCTGTACGCCGAGATCGGGCCGGAGTGAACGCGGACGGTGACCTCTCGTCCCGTTCCCACCCAACCGATCGGCCGCTGCTTCGTCAGCAGCGGAGTTCGTCGTCGCTGAGGGCGGTGGTGAAGGCGGTCCAGGCGGAGGGGGTGAGGACCAGGGTGGCGCCGGCGTGGTGTTTGGAGTCGCGTACCGCGACGGCGTGACCGGTGACGGCCACCTCGACGCAGTTCGGCTGGTCGCTGCTGCGGCTGCTCTTGCGCCACTGGGCGGTACTCAGGTCCAGCGCAGGCATCCCGCGCTCCTCTCCGTGCTCATGCGGCCCGACGTGGTCCGCCGGTAGGCCGCCAGATCGGTCTTTCCGCCAGGAACAGCCTGGTGCTCCGGTTCTCCACGAATACCAGCGTCGGCTCCTCGGCGAACTCCAGGATCACGAACGGCCCACGCAGTCCGGCATGCACCCCGGCTGCCAGTGGCACCACCCGCAGCGTCACGTGAGGTTGGTCTGCAGCGCCGAGCGGTGCGTCAACTGCCTGCGCATCACCCCAGGCTGGCCTACTGGGCGGCGCAGCGTGGCTTCGTCGACCACTGCGAAGAACTGCGGCACGCTGCCCCGGGTCAGCAGCGCCTGGCGAGCCATCCGGGCGGCCATCAGTTGTTCAACTCGGTTGCGGAGACGGGGGGCGATGCCCTGGATGATCGCTCGCGCGTACTCTGCGGTCTGTAGCAGACTGGGTACGAACATCGCCTCATAGTTATGTATCCGGGTGGCCTTGGCTTCGAAGTCGATCAAGCTGCGCCACAGCTGGGGCAACCCGGGCTGGCGGGTCCACCAGCCACGCTCCTCGGAGCGGCGGACCAGGTCGAGCAGCTCGTCGCAGCCACCTCAGGCCAGGCGTCCGTGTTACGTGGTCAAGCTCAGCGAGGACTTCTGCGAGATCCGGCACCTTGCCCGGTGGCTCGGTGATCACTTGATCGTCGGCATCGTCTTCGACGCCAGGGCATAGGCTCTCCCGTTCGGGGAACGGCTCCATGCCTTGCCCATCGCCCATCTCCTTCCTGTGGACCGCGTGAACAGGGCGGGATGGTCACACCGTCACCACTCTTCTCAGGAAGCCTCTCAACGGCGGTTACCTCGATCACGGCTGCCTGCTTGAGTGACTCGATTTCAAACCCTGCGGAGGCGGTGGCCCTTGAACGGACTCGCGCCCAGTGGGGACTAGCCGAAAGACAACCCGCGCAGACCTGGCCGTCTGGTGCTCAGCGTGCAGTTGGTGGCGCGGATTTCCGGGCCAGCGTCGGGTGGGGGCAGTCCGACGTCGAGTTTGGTAGCGGAGCTTCCCCGCTGGCTGGCTATCAAGACCGGCGAGTCGTATGCGACTGCTCGCGGCCAGCTTCTCGCTGAACGGCCCGATGTGGCGACTGCCGGTCCCGTTC
>JBOHHD010000062.1:0-10214 GCA_050700515.1 Pseudonocardiaceae bacterium | reverse complement strand
ACGTCCTACACCCGACGACACGGGTGTTTCCACCGATCGCCCGTAGCTCGCAGTCAACTGGTCGGCTTCCTCCCGTCTGCCGAGGCAGGTGAGACGGTCCGACGCGTCCTGCCGCTGCTGGTTTCCTCGGATCTGTGATCGTGCTTGCTGAGCTGACCGCGAAGGCCGAAGTGTTCGACGTGGCCGTGGTGTGGTTGACGCGTTACCGCCGCCAAGGCCGACCTCCCGTCCATCCCGCCGGGAATGCTGACGGTGTGGCTGGTCCACGCCGTGAGCCTGCTGCTGCCGGTGCCCAACCTCATCAAGCTGCTGGCCATCGACCGGGTGGGTCTCGCACCGACCGATTTCGCGGCCCGCATGGCGGCGCCGTAGGCGGCGACGATGGTTGCCACGGCGGTCTACCTCGGCGCTGAGCGCCATCAATCCCGGGGGTCGCTTCGCCACGACCGGTGCGGTGACCACCGCCGCCACGCTGCTCGCCGCCGAAGGGGTGCTCTTGCCCAGCAGGTAGTCGGGTGAGCATGAGGGGCGGACACACCGTGCATGAATGCAGGACACGCGGGGTTAGGACTTGATCTCGCAGATCAGTGTGCCTGGGGTGATTGAGGCGCCCTGCTCGGCTGTGAGGCCGGTGATGGTGCCCGACTTGTGCGCGGTGACCGGGTTTTCCATCTTCATCGCCTCGACCACGAGGATCAACTCGCCGGTGTCCACGGTGTTCCCCTCGCAGACGTTCACCTTCACCACGGTGCCCTGCATGGGCGCGGTGACCGCGTCCCCCGACACCGCGGCCATCGGTCGGTCGCCGCGGGTACGAGGCTTGGCCTTGGCGGTCCCGGAGTTTCCGGTGAGGACCAGATCCCCGGGTAGGGAAACCTCCAGTCGGCGCCCCCCTACCTCGACGACCACGGTCTGGCGCTGCGCTGCCGGGGTGGTCTCGGGTGTGGGGCCATCGTAGGGCGCCAGTCGGGCGGCGAATTCGGTCTCGATCCACCGGGTGTGCACGGCGAAACCGTCCGGGCCGGTCGCCGTGAAGGCCGGATCGTCGAGCACCGCCCGATGGAACGGGATGACGGTCGCCACGCCCTGCACGGTGAATTCGGCCAGTGCCCGACGGGAGCGCTGCAACGCCTGCTCCCGGCAGGCGCCCACCACGATCAGCTTGGCCAGCATCGAGTCGAACTGACCGCCGATCACGCTGCCCGCGCGCACCCCGGCGTCCAGCCGCACGCCCGGTCCACCCGGCGGATCGAACACTGTCACGGTGCCCTGGGTGGGCAGGAACCCACGTGCGGCGTCCTCACTGTTGATCCGGAATTCCATGGCGTGACCCCGGGGCTCGGGGTCCTCGCGGAGGGTCAGTTTTTCCCCGGCCGCGATCCGGAACTGCTCGCGGACCAGGTCCAGGCCAGTGGTCTCCTCCGAAACCGGATGCTCCACTTGCAGTCGGGTGTTCACCTCAAGGAACGAGATGGCCCCGTCCTGGCCGACGAGGAATTCGACGGTCCCCGCGCCGTGGTAGCCGGCGCTGATGCAGATCGCCCGCGCGGCCTCGTGGATGGTGCGGCGTTGCTCGTCGGAAAGGAACGGCGCGGGGGCTTCCTCGACCAGCTTCTGGTGGCGCCGCTGCAGCGAGCAGTCCCGAGTGCCGACCACGATCACGGTGCCGTGCTGGTCGGCCAGCACCTGTGCCTCGACGTGGCGTGGCCTGTCCAGGTAGCGCTCCACGAAGCACTCGCCGCGCCCGAACGCCGAGACGGCTTCGCGCACCGCGGAGTCGAACAGTTCGGGGATCTCCTCGAGGGTGCGAGCCACCTTCAGGCCGCGCCCACCACCACCGAAGGCAGCCTTGATGGCCACCGGCAGGCCGTACTCCTCGGCGAAGGCCACCACCTCATCCGCCCCGGATACCGGGTCCGTGGTGCCGGGCACCAGTGGCGCGCCCGCCTTGGTGGCGATCCGGCGCGCGGTCACCTTGTCGCCCAGATCGCGGATCGCCTGCGGGCTGGGGCCGATCCAGCACAGCCCGGCGTCGATCACCGCCTGGGCGAAATCGGCGTTCTCGGACAGGAAGCCGTAGCCGGGGTGCACGGCGTCCGCACCTGACCGGGCCGCGACGTCGAGCAGTTTGGCCGCCACCAGGTAGCTCTGCGCGGCAGTGCTGCCCCCCAGCGCGAAAGCCTCGTCGGCGAGGTGGGCGAACGGCTCGTCGCGGTCGTCGTCGGCATACACGGCGACGCTGCTCAGCCCAGCGTCCCGGCAGGCCCGGATCACTCGGACGGCGATCTCACCGCGGTTGGCGATGAGTACCTTCTGCAGCGCTGCCGGGGCGGGGCGGGGCACCGGTGCCTCCCGGATCCGTGATCGTGATGGTACGTACTGCCAGGGCTTTCCCCGCGAGTCTAAAGCCGACCTGGCCCTGGGCTCGATGGCAAACGCCACACTTCGAGCCGGCTCAACTTCGCACCCGCACTTCACCGATCATGGCGAGCACTCGGCGCAGGTTACAGTTGCGCCGTTACGCACAGCCAACATAAGGGGAAATTCGTGACGGACAGTGCAGCTATGCCTGGCGAAGAAGTACCGCCATACATCGACACCACGGTGGCCCACTCGGCTCGGTTCTGGGACTACCTGCTGGGCGGCAAGGACAACTACCAGGTCGACCGTGAGGCCGGTGACCGGATCCTTGCCCTCGCGCCCGGCTACCACGACGCCGCCCGCGCCGTCCGAGGGTTCTTGGTCCGCGTCGTCCGGCACCTGGCCGGTGAAGCAGGAATTCGCCAATTCCTGGATATCGGTACCGGGCTGCCCACCGTCAACAACACCCACGAAGTCGCCCAGGCGACCGCGCCGGAGTGCCGCATCGTCTACGTCGACAACGACCCCTTGATCATGGCTCACGCCCGCGCCCTGCTCACCAGCACCCCGCAGGGCGTCACCGATTATGTCTTCGCCGATTTACGTGACCCCGCCACGATTCTTCGGGAAGCCGCCCGAACTCTGGACTTCAGCCAGCCCATCGGGCTCATGCTGCTGGGAATCCTCAACCACATCATGGACACCGACCAGGCGCATGTCATCGTGGACCGGTTGCTGGACGCCCTGCCATCGGGCAGTTACCTGGCAATCTCGCACCCCACCACGGAAGTCGACGCCGAGGCGATGCGGGAGGTTGTGCGCCGGTGGAACGAGGGCGGTGGAACCCCGCCGGTAATATTCCGTAACCGTCACGAGCTGACGCGTTTCTTCGACGGCACCGTACTGTTGGAGCCTGGTGTGGTCTCGTGTTCGCTGTGGCGACCCGAGCCCAACCAATTCGGTGGGCCCGCCGAAGTGTACGAGTTCGGCGGCATCGGACGAAAGCTCTGATTCAGACCTCTTTGATGATGCTGGCCAGGAACCTGGCTGTCTTGGACGGTGATTTGGCCTGAACGCAGAGGCGGTCCATGACCACCAGGTAATGTTCGACATCCTGGCTCTTGTCCAGGTACAGGGAACTCGTGAGTTGCTCGAGGTAGACGATGTCGGGCAGATTGGGTTCGGCGAACCGCAGGATGGTGAACGGACCACCGGCTGCGGCGTGACCACCCGAATAGAACGGCACCGCCTGCAGCGTGACGTTCGGAAGCTCGGCCAGCTCGATCAGATGCTGGATCTGGACGCGCATGGCCGAACGACTGCCCAGCCGCCAGAGCGCTGCTTCGTCGACAACGGCCCACAAGTTGGGTGCCCCGGGCTGGGCGAGCAACTCCTGTCGTCTCATGCGTAGCGCAACCCGACGTTCGATGTCGTCGACGGAGTCGCTCGGGTGGCCCAGGCGGATAACGGCCCGGGCGCAATCCTCGGTTTGCAGCAGGCCGGGGACGAGTTGGGGTTCATACGTGCGGATGACTGAGCTGGCCTGCTCCAAGCCGAGGTACATCTCGAACCAGTGCGGCAGGATGTCGCTGTACTGGTGCCACCAGCCAGGTGTGTTGGCCTGGCGCGCCAGGGTGAGAAATGTTTCTTGTTCCTGCGGGTCGGTGATCCCGTAGAGGGTCAGCAGGTCGGTGACGTCCCGTTGCTTGAACCCGACCCTGCCGAGCTCGAGGCGACTGATCTTGGCGTGCGATGCCCGGATCGCGTGGCCGGCCTCCTCGCGGGTGATCCCGCTGGCTTCTCGGAGTCGACGGAGCTGGGCGCCCAACGCGATACGCAGCACGGTTGGTCCGCTTCGGGACTGCGCCTGGGGAGGCTGTGCTTGTGGATGGCCGACCGCCAACTCGTGATGCGGCTGGGTTAATGTCAAGACTTCCCCCTTCGGGTGAACATCGCAGAGCGATGTTCCCACCTCACACCCGGTGCTGTACAGCCGGTGGGCTCGTTTGGATGGTCGCATCCACATCCTAAACCTCAGCCGTGAGAGAGTTCTGCGTGTGCAGCGGTTCTTGCATCGACACGCGACCTCTGAGACCGTGGCAGGACGAAGGTTGGGTTCGGCGCCCAGATATGTCCAGTGTCGGTGAGCCACCCAGAGTAGGGAGGAGTCGCGCTGTGGGGTCCTATACATCATCTTTGACCTGCACAGTCGACGGTCTAGCCCACTTGGTCAGTGATGATGCCGCAGCGGCGGGCATCGCTGCGCGGCAGGGCATCTACATGGCGCTGTGCGGGCACACGGTCCACGCCGCCGCCATGGTCAGCGCTATCGGCCGGCCCTGTCCCCGCTGTGCGTCGCAGGTGGAGGCCATCATCGAGCCGCGGCGCCGCAGAGGTGGCGGACGCACCCGGTTCCGGCGGCTGTTTGGCCACAACCCAACCCTGGCACAGGGAATTCGATGACCCCCGAATCCACTCCGTCCGCCGACGGTCCCGATGTCGGCTGCATCGACCAGGCGAACCATCTCGCAGCGATGATCGATCAGTTGCAGGAGAACTGGGACCTGGGCGACGAGGTAGCCAACGACGACCTCGTGGTGCAGATCCGCAAGCACATCCACCGACAACGGCTGAGCGTCGAGTCCAGCCGCAGGCGTCGATAGGGCACTTCCCCTTTCCCCTCAGCCGATCGGCGGTCCGGTCAGCCGGCTGGGTCCGTTCCATAGCGAGATCACCGGTACCCCCACCTCGCTCAGCAATCCCCGGGTCAGGGGCAGGCTGATGCCCATGACGCTGGACGGGTCACCGTCGATCCCCGTCACGAACCAGCCACCCAGCCCGTCCAAGGTGAACCCGCCGGCCACCTTCAACGGCTCCCCGGTACCCACGTATGCCTCGATCTCTTCGGGGGTCGGGGTGCCGAAACGGATCAGGGTGGTCTCGACGCCGCTGGTGCTCGCCGAGACGACACCTGCGTGCAGCCGCACCAACGCATGGCCGGTCAGCAGCTCGCCGGTGCCGCCCGCCATCGCCTGCCAGCGCTGCCGGGCGACGTCGGCGCGGCCGGGTTTGCCGACCAGCTCACCTCCGATGTACAGCATCGAGTCACATCCGACGATCACGGATTCAGGGTGCTCGGCGGCGACCTGTGTCGCGACCGCGCCGGCCTTCGCCCGAGCCAGCGCGGTGACCAGCTCCTGGGGTGAGGCATCGGGCAGAGCGGCGGCCAGCGCGTGCTCATCGATTCCGGACACCCGCACGATCGGTTGCACCCCGGCGGCGCGGAGCACGGTGAGCCGGGCCGGGGATGCGGAGGCGAGGATCAGACGCACGCCACCGCACTGTACGGACCCGCCGCAACCACCAGCCGCGCCAGTTCCCCAGCCACCAGATCGGCGCGGTGCGGCAGGACGTCGAGGCTCAGCTTGTCGGTGTGGTCAGGCCGGCTACGGCTCGCGTTGCCTCGGGCGCACCGTGTGCCGTAAGTCAGCGTGGTAGCGCTGAGGTGCGCCAGGCGTCGGGGCCGGGATGCAAGGGAGCGCGCAACCGGGGCGCCGGGTCCGCCCAGACCGAGCGCCGGCCAGGCTCGGGAGAGGGGACGTGCTCCGGTCCCGTGCATGCCATGCCGACGACCACTGCGGTCAGCGCGGCAATCTCCTCATCCGATGGTTTGCCGCGCACGATGCGCAACTGCACCGGTGAACAGTTATCAGAGTTCGTTTCGCCGCTCAAAGAGGGATGTTCCCGTGCTTTTTGGGGGGCAGGGTCTGGCGTTTGTCCTTGAGCATGTGCAGGGCGCGAGCGACGTAGGGGCGGGTGTAGGAGGGCGGGATCACCGAATCGATGTAGCCCCGGTCGGTGGCCACGTAGGGATTGAGGAGGGCGTCCTCGTACTCCTGTTGCCGTTGCGCTCGTAGCGTGGCCACCTCATCGACCGGCGCTGCGGCAAGTTCCTTGCGGTGCAGGATGTTCGCCGCGCCGGAGGCGCCCATCACGGCGATCTGCGCGGTGGGCCAGGCGAGGTTCATGTCCGCGCCGAGGTGCTTGGAACCCATCACGTCGTAGGCACCGCCGTAGGCCTTGCGGGTGATCACCGTGACCTTGGGTACCGTCGCCTCGGCGTAGGCGTAGATCAGCTTGGCGCCGCGCCGGATGATCCCGTTCCATTCCTGGTCGGTGCCGGGTAGAAAGCCGGGCACGTCGACGAAGGTGAGTACGGCGACGTTGAACGCATCGCAGGTTCGCACGAACCGGGCGGCCTTCTCGGCGGCGTCGATGTTCAAGCAGCCCGCGAACTGGGTCGGCTGGTTGGCCACGATTCCCACGCTGCGGCCCTGTACCCGGCCGAAGCCGACCACGATGTTCGGCGCGAACAGTTCGTGAACCTCGAGGAACTCTCCGTCGTCGACGACCCGGGTGATCACTTCGTGGATGTCGTAGGGCTGGTTGGCCGAGTCCGGGATCAGCGTGTCCAGCTCCCGATCGGAGTCGGTCAGCAGGTCGGTCACCGACCCGTGGAGGAGATCGGGGGCGTCGAACAGCGGTGGTTCGGATAAATTGTTCGACGGCAGGAACGACAGCAGTTCCTTGACGTAGGACAGTGCGTCGTCCTCGTCGGTGCCGAGGTAGTGCGCGTTACCCGACTTGGTGTTGTGGGTTCGCCCGCCACCGAGCTCCTCGAAGCCGACCTCCTCGCCGGTCACCGTCTTGATCACATCGGGACCGGTGATGAACATGTGCGAGGTCTGGTCCACCATCACGGTGAAGTCGGTCAGTGCGGGGGAGTAGACATGCCCGCCCGCGCACGGACCCATGATCAGCGAGATCTGCGGGATGACGCCCGAGGCATGGGTATTGCGCAGGAAGATCTCGCCGTAGAGACCCAGTGACACCACACCTTCCTGGATCCGGGCACCGCCGCCCTCGTTGATCCCGATGATCGGGCAACCCGTCTTGATCGCGAGGTCCATCACCTTGACGATCTTCTCGCCGTACACCTCGCCGAGACTGCCACCGAAGACGGTGACGTCCTGGCTGAACAGGCACACCGGTCGACCATCGATGGTGCCGTATCCGGTGACCACGCCGTCGCCGTAGGGTCGGTTGCCGTCCTGTCCGAAGGCGGTGGAACGGTGCCGGGCCAGCTCGTCGAGCTCGATGAACGATCCCGGATCCAGCAACAGGTCGATCCGCTCGCGGGCGGTTTTCTTGCTCCTCGCGTGCTGGCGGGCAACGGCCCGGGCTGATCCCGCGTGCACCGCCTCCTCGTTGCGCAGGGCCAGGTCCGCGAGCTTGCCCGCAGTGGTGTGGATGTCGGGCCGGCCGCTGGGGGCCTCGCCGACCGGCTCGGTGGCGCTGCTCATAGTCGAATACCCTAGGAGCGCTCCCGGCAGAGGTCGCTGCCCGGGACAGGTAGTGTGACGATTCGCGCAGGCACTAGCGTTGTTCTCCATGTTGTCCGCTCTTGATCGCCCTCCTCTGCGCGATGATGTGCTACGCCAGGCGCTGCTCGCTCCGGTCGGGCACTACGCGGCGTTGGACGTCGTCGCCACGCTGCCCTCGACGAACGCCGCGCTGGCTGCCGCGGCCCGGGATGGGGCATCCGAGCGCACCGTGCTCATCGCCGAGCACCAGACCGCGGGGCGCGGACGGGCGAATCGCAGCTGGGTCGCCCCGGCTCGATCCGGATTGACGTTCTCCGTGTTGTTGCGGCCCGACGAGGTGCCACAGGGCCGGTGGGGTTGGCTGCCCCTGTTGGCAGGGGTGGCGCTGTGCCGGACCCTCACCGCGCTGGGGGGCATTCCGGCCGTACTGAAGTGGCCGAACGACCTGCTACTCGGCGTGAGCAGGCGCAAGGCCGCCGGGATCCTCGCCGAGGTGGTTCCCGGTCCCGCCGTGGTGATCGGCATCGGGCTCAACGTGACGCTGCAACCGGATGAGCTGCCGGTCCCCGAAGCCACCTCGTTGGCCCTCGAGGGGTCTGCCTGTACCGACCGTGAGCTGCTGCTGTGTGCCCTGTTGGGTGAGCTGGACACGGAGGTGCTGGAATGGCGCAGGCACGGTGGTGATCCGGACGCTGCCGGGCTGCGGGAGACATATCGGCACTGTTGCGCGACCTTGGGTGAACAGGTCCGGGTCGAGCTGTCAGGACAGCCCACGCTGATCGGTAAGGCAGTGGACCTGGACAGTGCCGGTCGGCTGGTGGTGTTGTCGGGCGAAGGGCATCATGCGCTGGCGGCCGGTGACGTCACGCACGTTCGGACGGGCTGACTGGCCACGGCTCCGGCATCGCCGGGGGCTGCCCGCGCAGCGGGTACCGTGCTCGCGCCGGTGGCCATGAGGAGGAGCGGTGCCCTACCCGGACGAGTTGTTGAGAACCGGCGAGCAAGTGGTGCTGCACAAGCATCCGCATTGGAGGATGCTCGTGGTACCGGTGCTGGCATTCCTGCTCGTCGTTGCCCTGTGCGCTTATCTCGCCGCGCTGGTCGCCGGGCAGTCGTGGCAGCTCTACGGCTGGATCGTACTCGCCGCGCTCGGTGCTATCACCGTGGTGTGGTTGACAGTGGTGCCGCTGTTGCGCTGGCGCACCACGCATTTCGTGCTCACCACCAGGCGGGTGCTGGTCCGGGAGGGCATCCTCTCGCGCAGCGGTATCGACATCCCGATCCACCGGATCAACAGCGTGCAGTTCCGGCACACCCTGCTCGAGCGGATCCTGGGCTGCGGCACGCTGAGCATCGAGTCGGCCTCCGATGAGCCGCTGGAGTTCGACGACATTCCGCAGGTGGAACGGGTGCACTCGCTGCTTCAATACGATGTGAATCCGGGCGGGTCCGACTTCGTCGACCGGTACTGAGATCCGGCAGGCACAGCAGATGGCAGCCAGACCGGCCGGACTACCCGACCCACACCCCGGTGACGGGTTGCCCCAGCGGGTGCTGATTTGGGAGGTCGGGGCCCGCGACGGGCTGCAGAACGAGTCTGTGGTGGTGCCCGTCGAGGTCAAGGCCGAATTCCTGGACCGGCTGGCCGGGGCCGGGCTGCAGGTGCTGGAGGCCACCAGTTTCGTGCACCCGCGCTGGGTGCCGCAGCTGTCCGACGCTGCCGAGCTGTTCGGGCTGCTGGCGCGCCGGGAGGGGGTGCGCTACCCCGTCCTGGTGCCCAACGAGCGTGGACTGGATCGCGCACTGGCGGCCGGGGTCGCCGAGATTGCGATCTTCGCTTCCGCCACCGAGAGCTTTGCCCAGCGCAATCTCCACCGCGGTCTGGACGAGCAGTTCGTGATGTTCTCCCCGGTGGTGAGCCGGGCGCGAGCGGAAGGGCTCGGCGTACGCGGGTATCTCTCGATGTGTTTCGGTGATCCCTGGGAAGGCGCCGTGCCGGTGCCCCAGGTGGTCGCCATCGGTCGCCGGCTGCTGGACATGGGTTGTACCCACCTCTCGCTGGGGGACACGATCGGGGTGGCCACCCCGGGCCATGTCGCTGCGGTGCTCTCCGGGCTTCGCCGGGCCGGTGTGCGGACTGAGGCACTGGCCGTGCACTTCCACGACACCTACGGCCAGGCCCTGGCCAACACGCTCACCGCTCTCCGCGCCGGAGTGACCTGTGTGGACGCCTCGGCCGGTGGGCTGGGCGGGTGTCCCTTCGCCGAGTCGGCCACCGGCAACCTCGCCACCGAGGACCTGATATGGATGCTGGACGGGCTCGGCATCGAGCACGGGGTGAACCTGCCCGCTCTGGTGCGCACCAGCGTGTGGATGGCCGAAAAGCTCCGCAGGCCCGCCCCCTCCCGAGTGGTACGGGCGCTGGCCAACTGAGTCGGGGGGCTCTTCAACGGTCACCGACCGTTGAAG
>JBOHHD010000061.1:0-2252 GCA_050700515.1 Pseudonocardiaceae bacterium | reverse complement strand
CACAGGCCGAGGTGGTGCTCGTGCACCGGCTGCGTGACGCGCTCCGGTCGATCAATCCCGGCGTGCCTGACGCGGCGATCGAGACCGCGATCGAACGGTTGACCCAGAACCGCTCGGCCATGGATCGGGTGCGGGCGAACCGTGAGGTGTACCGGCTGCTGCGGGAGGGCACGAAGGCCGAGGCCGAGGTCGACGGTAAGCGGGAGACGGTCACGGTTCGCTATGTCCACTGGGACCATGCCGAGTCGAACGACTGGTTGGTGGTGTCGCAGCTGTGGGTGATCGGCGAGATATACAAGCGGCGGGCCGATGTCGTGCTGTTCGTCAACGGCATCCCGTTGGTGTTCATCGAGTTGAAGGTGTCGCACCGGAACGTCCGCCACGCCTACGACGGCAATCTGCGCGACTACCGGGACACGATCGGCCACATCTTCTGGTTCAACGCCTTCGTGATCCTGTCCAACGGCTCGGACACCAAGGTCGGTTCCACCTACGCGCCGTGGGACCACTTCGCCGAGTGGAAAAAGATCAACTCCGAGGGTGAGGTCGGCGTCGTCAGCCTCGAGACCGTGCTGCGGGGCACCTGTGACCGCTACCGGCTGCTGGACCTGGTCGAGAACTTCGTCACCTACACCGAGCGGCCCGGCGGGTTGGTGAAGGCGGTGGCGAAGAACCACCAGTACCTCGGGGTGAACAACGCCATCGAGGCGCTGCACGTGGCCCGGGCCGAGAAGAGCTCGCAGCTCGGGGTGTTCTGGCACACCCAGGGCAGCGGCAAATCGCTGTCGAATCTGTGGTTCACCCAGAAGGTGCTGCGCAAGATCCCGGGAAACTGGACCTTCGTCGAGGTCACCGACCGCAAGGAACTCGACGACCAGATCTACGAGGAGTTCGTCGACTCCGGCGTGCTCACCACCGGCGAGAACGTCCACGCCGAGACCTCTGCTCACCTGCGCGAGCTCCTCGGTCAGGACCACCGCTACGTGTTCACGCTGATCCACAAGTTCATCCCGCCCGAGAAGGGCGCGGAGATGTCGGTGCTGTCCGAGCGCGACGACATCGTCGTCATCACCGACGAGGCCCACCGCTCCCAGTACGACCAGCTCGCCTGGAACATGCGCCAGGCCCTGCCCAACGCCTCGTTCCTCGGGTTCACCGGCACGCCGCTGATCGCCGGCGAGGAGCAACTGACCCGGCAGGTCTTCGGCTCCTACGTGTCGGTCTACAACTTCCGGGACTCCATCAAGGACGGCGCCACCGTCCCCCTCTACTACGAGAACCGCATCCCCGAGTTGCAGCTCACCAACGAGGACTTCGACACCGAGCTCGAAGAACTGCTGGAGAAGGCCACCCTCGACGAGGTTCAGGACAAGGCGGTCGCCCGCCAGTTCTCCCGCCAGTACCACCTCATCACCCGGGCCGAGCGGCTGGAGGAGATCGCCGCCAACCTCGTCCGCCACTTCGTCGGCCGGGGCTTTCGGGGCAAGGCCATGTACGTCGCCATCGACAAGGCGACCGCAGTCCGCATGTACGACCTCGTGCAGAAAAAGTGGGCGGCACACCTGACTGAGCTGAAAGCCCAGCTCGCCACCACGCCGAAGCTGGAACGCCCGCCGCTGGAGGCGGCCATCGAGTTCATGCGCACCACCGACATGGCCGTGGTCGTGTCGCAGGCCCAGAACGAGGTGGCCGACATGGCCGAGCGCGGCCTCGACATCGCTGCGCACCGCCGACGCATGAATGGCGAGGACCTCGACTCCAAGTTCAAGGACCCCGACGACCCGTTCCGGCTCGTGTTCGTGTGCGCCATGTGGCTCACCGGCTTCGACGCCCCGTCGTGCTCGACGATCTACCTCGACAAGCCGATGCGCAACCACACGCTCATGCAGACCATCGCACGGGCGAACCGGGTGTTTCCCGACAAGGACAGCGGCCTGATCGTCGACTACGTGGGCGTGTTCCGGAACCTCGAAGCCGCCCTCGCCATCTACGGCGCCGCCCGGGAGGGCGAGGGCAACACCCCCATCCAGCCCAAGGGCGAGCTGGCCGTCGACCTCGCCGCAGCGTTCGACGAGATCGTCGACTTCCTGGAGGTCAACGACGTCGACCTCGCCGATCTCGGGACGGCGAGAGGCTTCGAGTTCATCGCCCTACAGAAGTCCGCGGTCGAGGCCCTGCTAGTCGACGACGCCACCCGCCGGCGGTACGTGAGCCTCGCCCGGCGGATGCGAACCGTTTTCAAAGCCCTGCTG
>JBOHHD010000060.1:0-6877 GCA_050700515.1 Pseudonocardiaceae bacterium | reverse complement strand
ACGTAGCCGGGCCCACCCCCATCCGGTTATCTTGGCGAGGCTTCGCAGGCTGGCTCCGGCCGAATAGGTATGGCGCAGGAAATCACCCAAGTCGTCGAAGCCGAGTTCATGAATCCGTCGGGCCAGTGCTCGATCGCGATGGGCCGCCCTGCTCGCACGCCCGGTGTCCAGGGCCGCACGGCGAATCCGAGTGCCTTCCGCTGATGTACTGAGGGAGCGAGCCCGGGTGGCCAGCGTGGCCAAGCGGCCGGTCCTGGTGAGTTCCTGCCCGGCGGCCAGCTGTGCCCGCAGTTGGGGCGAACGCCGGTAAGCCCGGGCTTGACGGGCCGCGATCGACCGGGAGAGAGCCTCGGCGATCAGCGGCCGGCTCCGGCACAGTCCCAGCGCTTCCCGGTAGGAGTCGGCCGTGTGTCCGTGCGCCCGGATGTGACTGCCCAACGAGACATACCAGCGGCCGCACAGGTGGCAGCAGACTCGACCGGTGTCGGGTTCGATTCTCAGCTCGCCGGGTGGGGCGTGCAGGCCGGTGCCATCGGGCAGCGACCACAGGTGGGCATGGGAGTTCGCTGACCGGGAGCGACTCACCGGCGCGGTCGCGGCGCTCGTCATGATCACATCGCCCCTATTGCCACTTGATTGCAACTACAGCATCTTGCCCGCATGCTGGTGCGTAAGGCAACAGCCGAATCCGTGCCGGCTGCCGTGGCCAGTGGTGCCCGAAGTCCATCGATAAGGGTGCTGAGCAGTGGTGACGGTGCCGACGCTGCCGGGAGCTTCAGTGGCCGCCCGAGGCGGACCATTATCCTTCGGGTCTACCTGTACTCAGCGATCGACTTCCTGGCACAGGGCGTGATTCGGCTGGTGGGAGCCGTGGAGCGGGCGACGGGAATCGAACCCGCATGATCAGCTTGGAAGGCTGGAGCTCTACCATTGAGCTACGCCCGCAGACCCCGCCTCGGCGGAGCATCTCCAGCCTACCTGTTGGCAGCTTTCTCCCGGCGCACCCCTCCCCGGGGTTGTTACCCCGGAGATCACGCTGGTCGCGTACTCTTCGCGGGGCACCGTCTCGGGGTGTGGCGCAGCTTGGTAGCGCACTCGCTTTGGGAGCGAGGGGCCGTGGGTTCGAATCCCGCCACCCCGACCAGGTCGGCCCGGGTGTAAACGACTCCGCACCCGGGCCGACGTCCTGGATGTGCGGCAGTGTCGTTCATCCCACCGAGGCCGTTCATCCCGCCGGGTCAATTGATCTTAGTTAGTGAGGGCATCGGATCACTTCCGGGCCGCCGTAGGTGCTTGTACGCAGGCTGCTTCAGCCGAATTCACACCGAGTGGTTCGGTGGTTATTCCGCCCTTCCCCTATTCGGACCCAGCCACCTCGAACGAGATCGTGCCGGAGTTGGTGATTGCTTCTCCCTGGAGTTTTTCTGCAACTCAGTGCACTGTCCATGGTTACCGCAAGCGTGCGCGTTGCCATGCTCATCGGAGTCACTACCATACCGGCGAGTACCGCGCTTCGTCTCGTCCTCATGATTCCGGTGAACTTCCATGCCGGGGAGGACCGATCCTTCAGTCATTAAAGCCATTAAGACGATGGATCACCTTTCTTACTGGAATGGCTGGGGTGGCTGAGCCGGTCGTCTCGTTGAGTTGATTGTCCGCTATTTCCTCAGGCCGGCGGCTCCCGGGGTCGAAAGGACACGCGGTGCGGGAGATGACCGTGGAAGCGTTGATACGAAATTGACATTCGCTTCCGGTGGGACCGGATCAGGAGTTCGTCTCCGATCTCGCTGGGGAACAAGGGAGGACAGGGTTGGTGACCTCGCTCGGGGACTGTCACAACCAACCCGGCTGAGGTCGGATCGGCTCTGTACCCCGGGCCATGTGTCCGGCCAGTACGCTCCGGACCGGATCTTGCCGACCAGCCAGCGGCTACGCCGCAGCACTCGCCTAGACTCGGTCCCCATCTCCCTGTCCGGCGGTCTTTAGCCGGACCCGCACTCTCGTTTCGTCCGAGGAGTACTCCAGTGAAGAGCACCGTCGAGCAGCTCAGCCCGACGCGCGTCAAGATCAACGTCGAGGTGCCCTTCGACGAACTGAAGCCGAACTTCGAGCGCGCTTACAAGAAGATCGCCCAGCAGGTGCGGATTCCGGGCTTCCGGCCGGGCAAGGCTCCGGCGCGCATCCTGGAACAACGCCTCGGACGAGGGGTGGTGCTCGACGAGGTGGTCAGCGAGGCGGTGCCCGCGATGTACGCGGAGGCCGTGCGTTCCGAAGCGGTGCACCCCCTCGGGCGCCCGGACATCGAGGTCACCAAGATCGAGGACGGTGACCACCTCACGTTCAGCGCGGAGGTCGACGTCCGGCCGCAGTTCGAGTTGCCTGCGTTCAGCGACTTCGCGGTGACCGTCGATGACATCGAAGTGACCGACACCGAGGTCGATGAGCAGCTCAACGGCCTGCGTACCCGATTCGGCACGCTGATCGGGGTCGATCGTCCCGTGCAGCAGGGCGATTTCGTCTCCCTCGACCTGTCCGCCACCGTTGACGGCGAGGAGGTCGAGGAGGCGGCGACCAATGGGTTTTCCTACGAGGTCGGTTCCGGGAACCTCATCGAGGGTCTCGACGACGCGCTGGCCGGGGCCAAGGAGGGCGAACAGCGGATCTTCACCACGACGCTGGTGGCCGGGGAGTATGCCGGGCGCCAGGCTGAGGTCACGGCCACCGTCGGTGCGGTGAAGCTGCGTGAACTCCCGGTGGCCGACGACGATTTCGCTCAGATCGCCAGCGAATTCGACACTCTCGACGAGCTCAAGGATGACCTGCGCCAGCGCCTCGGCAAGATCAAGACGATGCATCAAGGTGGGCAGGCTCGGGACAAGGTGATCGAGGCCTTGCTGGCCGCCACCGAGGTTCCGCTGCCCGAGTTCCTGGTCGACTCCGAGATCGCGGCCCGCAAGCACGACGCCGCGCACGTCTTCGACCATGACGAGCAGCGGCTCGCGCAGTGGCTGGAGGAACAGGGCCAGACCGCGGAGGATTTCGACGCCGACCTCCTCAGCTCCGCCCGGGATGTGGTCAAGACCCGGCTTGTGCTCGACACGATCGCCGACGTCGCGGAGCTGGCGGTCACCGATGCCGAGCTCAGCGATCGGATCGTCCTGCAGGCGCAGCGCTACGGCATCGATCCGAACGAGTATCTGCAAAGGGCGCAGCAAGGGGGGGAGTTGGCCTCCCTCTACGCCGAGTTGCGCCGTACCAAGGCGCTGGCCGAGGTGATGAGCCAGGCCACGGTCACCGACGCCAGTGGCAACGTCGTGGACGTCGAGGCGCTGTTCGGCCGGCCGACCCCGAAGCCTGCGCAGGCCTCCGCCCAGACCCAGTCCTCCGCCCAGACACAGGGCTCGGAGGAGACACAGATCCCTGACGAGACACGGATCCCTGACGAGACAACGACGAACTGACGTGACGCTCTGAGCGAACGGGGGCGTTGCTGGGGGGTTGGCGCCGTCCTTCTTCGTTAGGGTCGGCAGTGTCCTTTCAGCAGTGTGTTTGTGAAAGCTGGATCCACCAGACCCGTATGGAAGAAGGCAGGTATCAGTGACCTCGGACCACATCGCTGCGGCGGCGCCGCTGCGAGGCGTCCCCGCGATGCGGGCCGCCTCGGCTGGCCTCAACTTGACCGACTCGGTGTACGAGCGGCTCCTGCGCGAACGCATCATCGTGCTGGGTTCGCAGGTCGAGGAGAACATCGCGAATCAGATCTGCGCTCAGCTCCTCCTGCTGTCCGCGGAGGATCCCGAACAGGACATCCGGCTCTACATCAACTCCCCGGGTGGCTCGGTGACCGCGGGAATGGCCATCTACGACACCATGCAGCTGATCGAGCCCGACGTGGCGACCTACGCGATGGGTCTGGCCGCATCGATGGGGCAGTTCCTGCTTTCCGCGGGCACTCGCGGCAAGCGCTACGCCCTACCACATGCTCGGATCCTCATGCACCAACCCTCGGCCGGAGTCTCCGGTACGGCCGCTGACATCGCCATTCAGGCCGACATGTTGACTAAGCACAAGCGCGAGATGGCAGAGCTGATCGCCGAACAGACCGGCCAACCGGTGGAGCGGATCATCATCGACTCCGATCGGGACCGCTGGTTCACCGCGGAGGAGGCGCGCGATTACGGCTTCGTCGACCAAGTCCTCAACCGCGCCAACTCACTGCCCGACGCGAGCCGCTGAGCATCTCCAGGAGCCCCCATGAACGGCATTCCCGCAGGCAGTATGCCTGAAGGTCGTATGTACCCCAGCCATCTGCCGCAGGCGCGCTACATCCTGCCCTCCTTCATCGAACGCACCAGCTACGGGGTCAAGGAGTCCAACCCTTACAACAAGCTGTTCGAGGAGCGCATCATCTTCCTCGGCGTGCAGATCGACGACGCCTCGGCCAACGACGTGATGGCGCAGTTACTGGTGCTGGAGTCCACCGACCCGGACCGTGACATCACCATGTACATCAACTCGCCCGGCGGGTCGTTCACCTCGCTGATGGCGATCTACGACACGATGCAGTTCGTCCGGCCGGAGATCCAGACTGTCTGCCTCGGCCAGGCGGCATCGGCGGCCGCGGTGCTCCTGGCGGCCGGCACCCCGGGCAAGCGGATGGCGGTGCCCAACGCTCGGATCCTCATCCACCAGCCGGCCACTGAGGGGGTGTACGGGCAGGTCTCTGACCTGGAGATTCAGGCCGCTGAAATCCAGCGGATGCGTCGTCTGCTGGAGACCACCCTGGCCCACCACACCGGCCAGACGGAGGAGCGCATCCGCACCGACATCGATCGGGACAAGATCTTGACCTCACCCGAGGCCAAGGACTACGGAATCATCGACGAGATCACCCAGGTCAGGAAGCTTTCCGCTGTCCGAACCTGAGCTGGTTTCCTCCGACACGCCGTGTGGGCGGGGTAACCCCATCCGTCGGCGATATCGGGGAGGCTAGTGCTCCCGCATTGCGGGGTAGGGCGGGTACCGTCGAGCACACACACGCAGCCAGGCGCACTGCACACCACCGCGCCGGGAAGGATGAGAGGCCAGCGCCCATGGCACGTATCGGTGATGGCGGCGACCTGTTGAAGTGCTCCTTCTGCGGGAAGAGTCAGAAGCAGGTCAAGAAGCTCATCGCGGGCCCCGGCGTGTACATCTGTGACGAGTGCATCGATCTGTGTAACGAGATCATCGAGGAGGAGCTCGCCGAAGCGGGTGATGTCAAGCTTGACGAGCTGCCCAAACCCACGGAGATTCACGACTTCCTGGAGACCTACGTCATCGGACAGGATGACGCCAAACGCACGCTGTCGGTGGCGGTCTACAACCACTACAAGCGCATCCAGGCCGGGGAAAAGGGTCGCGACGACGAGATCGAACTGGCCAAATCGAACATCCTCATGCTTGGCCCGACTGGTTGCGGTAAGACCTACCTCGCCCAGACACTGGCGAAGCTGCTCAATGTCCCCTTCGCGATCGCCGATGCCACGGCCCTGACCGAGGCCGGCTACGTCGGCGAGGACGTGGAGAACATCCTGCTCAAGCTGATCCAGGCAGCTGACTACGACGTCAAGCGGGCCGAGACCGGCATCATCTACATCGACGAGGTCGACAAGATCGCCCGGAAGTCGGAGAATCCCTCGATCACCCGGGATGTCTCCGGTGAGGGCGTCCAGCAGGCATTGCTGAAAATCCTGGAGGGCACGACGGCCAGCGTGCCACCGCAGGGCGGACGCAAGCACCCGCATCAGGAGTTCATACAGATCGACACCACGAACGTGCTCTTCATCGTGGCGGGGGCATTCGCCGGTCTCGATAAGATCATCGAGGATCGGATCGGGAAACGAGGGCTCGGTTTCGGGGCCGAACTGCGATCGAAAACCGACATCGACACCAGCGACGTGTTCGCCGACGTCATGCCGGAGGATCTGATCAAATTCGGGCTGATCCCGGAGTTCATCGGGCGACTGCCGGTGGTGGCCAGTGTCACGAATCTGGATAAGGCCTCGCTGGTGCAGATCCTCACCGAGCCGCGCAACGCGCTGTCCAAGCAGTACTGCAAGCTCTTCCAGATGGACGGTGTGGAGCTGGAATTCACCGCCAACGCGCTGGATGCGATTGCTGACCAGGCGATCCTGCGCGGTACCGGGGCTCGCGGTCTGCGCGCCATCATGGAAGAAGTACTGCTGCCCGTGATGTACGACATCCCCAGTCGCGACGACGTCGCGAAGGTGGTCATCACCGAGCAGACCGTGCGGGAGAACGTCAACCCGACCATCGTCACCCGCCAGCCCACCCGCCGGGAACGTCGCGAGAAGTCGGCCTGACCGCCGTTCAGCGGAAGCGGCGGCCCTCGTCGCGTTGGTAGGCCCACCCGGCCAAGCCCGCCAACAGCACTGTCCAGCCGATCAGTGCCGCCACCGCCACGGTGCTGGGCGCAGCCCCGGTGAGCACTGTGATCAGCAAGTCACGCGCGCCACGGGTGGGCAGCACCTGGGATATCTGGTTGAGCCATCCCGGGAAGTTCTCCACCGGCAGGAACAGCCCACCAACGAAAGCCAGCGGAAACAGCAACACCTGAGCGGCGGCCAGCGCCGCCTTGACCGGCAGCGCGTACCCGATCGCGAACCCGGCAAAAAGGAACGGCACCGCACCGGCGATTAGCACCCCGGCACCTGCCCCGAACTGCGCGGGAGTGACGGTCGCTGCGGTGAACAGCCCGGCCACCAGGAGCACGGGGACCAGCCCGAGCAGGGCGAATCCGAGCCCGGTGATCAACCTTCCGGCCAGCCGAGGGCCCGGACCGGCGGGGAGGGTTCGCACGTAGCCGTCCCAGGGC
>JBOHHD010000059.1:0-11260 GCA_050700515.1 Pseudonocardiaceae bacterium | reverse complement strand
CCTGCAGTACACCGCCGAGGCACTGAACCGCGCAGGCGGTGATCACGCCCTCCGGGGTACCGCCGATACCGAGCAGCAGGTCGACACCCGAGTCCGGGGTGGCGGCCAGCACCGCCGCGGCGACGTCACCGTCGGTGATGAACTTGATCCGGGCACCGGTGCTGGTCACCCGGTGAGCCAGCTCCTCGTGGCGGGGCCGGTCGAGCATGCAGACCGTGATGTCCTCGGGTTCGCTTCCCTTGGCGCGGGCCAGCGCGGCGATGTTCTCCTCGGGGGATTGCCGGATGTCGACCACTCCGACGGCGTCGGCGTCGGCCACCAGCTTGTCCATGTAGTAAACGGCGGACGGGTCGTACATGGCGCCCCGCGGGGCCACCGCCAGCACCGATACCGCGTTGGCCATGCCCTTCGCGGTGAGCGTGGTGCCATCGACCGGGTCGACCGCGACGTCGGTCAGCGCCCCGGTCCCGGTGCCCACCCGCTCACCGTTGAAGAGCATCGGGGCATCGTCCTTCTCGCCCTCGCCGATCACGACGATGCCGTCCATCGCGACGGTGACCATCATCGCCCGCATCGCCGCCACGGCAGCTGCGTCGGCTCCGTTCTTGTCCCGGCGTCCGACCCAGCGGCCAGCCGCCATCGCCGCCGCCTCCGTGACACGCAGCAGATCCAGCGCAAGGTTGCGATCCGGTTCGGGCCGTCCCTCGGAAGTCACCTGCACTGCTGCGGTTGCCTGCGTCATGCAGCGCAACCTAGCTGTCACGGTGCGTCGTTTACCTCCCTCACCAGGAGGAATTACAGGGGGATGGGGACTGTGCGGAGGGTTGCAGCTGGGTAGCGTGGGGAGGTGACTGATCGCGCGTACCGCTCAGTGGCCCGTGTCGCCCTGGGCCTGTTCCGTGTCCTGGACCTGCGCTTCGACGTCGCCGGGCAGGAACACGTTCCTGTCACCGGCGGTGGGGTTGTGGTGATCAACCACACCGGATACCTCGACTTCGCTCTCGCCGGGACTCCGTTCTGGCAGACGCAGGGCCGGTTGGTGCGCTTCATGGCCAAGCAGGAGGTGTTCGACCATCGGGTGAGCGGACCCTTGATGCGCGCCATGCATCACATTCCGGTCGACCGGGCGGCGGGCGCGGCCTCCTTCCGCGCCGCGGTCGAGGCGCTGCGGGCGGGTGAGCTCGTCGGCGTCTTCCCGGAGGCCACGATCAGCCGCAGCTTCTGCCTGAAGGAGTTCAAGTCTGGCGCCACGCGGATGGCGCGCGCCGCGGGCGTCCCGCTGATCCCCGTGACCCTGTGGGGCAGCCAGCGGGTGTGGACCAAAGACCGCAAGCCGACCATCCGAGCCGCTCGGCACATCCCGATCAGCATCACCATCGGCGCGCCGCTGACCCCCGAACGCGGAGCAGGTGCCGACGCCGTGCTGGTCGACGTCATGAACGGGCTGCTGGACGAGACCCGCGCGCGCTATCCGGAGCCGCCTGGTGCGGACCCGTGGTGGATGCCTGCGCACCTCGGCGGCACTGCCCCGACGCCCGAGCAGGCCGCCGAACTCGACGCTGAGGAGAAGCTGGAGCGCACCCGCAGGCATCAGGGCTGAGGGGCTAGTTCCGCGGCCCTGGATTCGGCCTGTGCCCGGCGCTGTTCGAAGCGGCTCGCCTGGGTGTCCAATCGATTGAGGAAGGTGGCGAGTTCGGTGCGAGCTTGTTCACCTTCCGCGTCGAGACCTTGCAGCTCGAATACCTGCCAATACCGGAGGAGCGGCCAGATGATGTCGTCGTGGTGGATGCGGAGGTCGTAGATTCCCGCTTTGGCGATCAGCGCTGCTTTACGGGTGAATCCCGGAATGACGGTGCCCGGCATCGCGAAGTTGACGACTTCGTCGGCGATGGCACGCAGGGTGGGGCCGGGGGAGATATCAAGGGCTGCTTTGACGAGGTTGCGGTAGAAGACCATATGGAGGTTTTCGTCGGTGGAGACCCGGGTGAGGAGCCGTTCGGCGATGGGATCGTTGGCGTAGCGCCCGGTGTTGCGATGTGAAATGCGGGTGGCGAGTTCTTGGAAGGCAACGTAGGCCAAGACGTGGAGGGTCGGTTTTTCTTCTGTGTCGTAGCCGGTTTGCATGACGCTCATGCGGGCACGTTCGAGTTCGTCGGGGTTGACGCCGCGGGTTACCAGAAGGTAGTCCCGGATGCAGTACGCATGACGTCCTTCTTCGGCGGTCCAGCGGTGGACCCAGGTACCCCAGGCGCCGTCTCGGCCAAATGTGCGTTGAATCTCACGATGGTAGCTGGGGAGATTGTCCTCGGTGAGCAGGTTGACTTCCAGCGCCGTGCGGGCCAGGACAGATAGGCGAGATTGGGTGGGGTCCCAGGCTTGCCCGCCGAGGTCAGCGAAGTCCCGTCCCTCGCTCCAGGGAACGTACTCGTGGGGCATCCACTCTTTCGCGGCGGCCAGGTGTCGGTTCAGATTCTCGGCGACCACGGGTTCGAGGTCGATGAGTAGTCGAGTGCTGTCGGCGGTCACAGTCATCGATGGTCTCCGTCTGGGTCGTCCATGAAGGGCACCTATCCCACCGTATCCTTTCGGTAGAGCGGGTGGTGTCACACAACAGGGTCGCCCGCCGTCTCACCAGGACTGCGACAGACGACTGACGGTCTGTTGATGATCACAACGCAGGCCGGTGTACCCGGGGCACCGGATCTCGATCAGCCGCTGTGTCCCGGTGGTGAGGCCACCGTTGTGGCGTGAGCCATGAGTTCTGGTGATCGTCCTCGATCAGCGGGGTCCAAAAGAGGAGAATCATTCATGCCACCCGCTATGAGTATCACTCGCCAGTCATAACAGGGGCGGATGTGGTGGTTCGGCTCTTCGGGTGGAAATTGGGCATCTTTCGGGGGAGAATGAAGTTCGCCGACGCTTGACTGTTTCTGTTCCGAGCCGGGATCGAAGGCGGATTCGGACTGATTCGGTCGGTATCAGGCGATGAGAAGACTTCCGAGCGAGGGGTGTGTGAATCATGATCGATTTGCCGAGCGAATCGGGTGCGGGCCAGGTCGACGACGATGTCACGGGGTCGATGCCGGACGGGTTGAGTGAGCCGACGGGACGCTATTTGGTGGTCCTGGCAGAGGCCTTACGGCGGGATGAGCAAGCCATGGGCGCGGCTCTGCGTTCGCTGGCCGGGGTGTCGGACATCGTGAGCGCGAGCGACTTCTCCGAAGGCGGCGGGTCATATGGGTTAGCGCAGATAGGCGATACCGGTGCGGTGTTGTTTCCTCAGCTCGCCGTGGCGGTGGTGGCCGGTGAGCCCGATCGGTTGGCTTCGCTGACCGCGGCCGTGGACCTGGACGAGCGGATCTACGCCGTCGAGCCGGAGCAGATGCTCTACGCGCTTTCGCAGCCCGAAGCGTTGAGGGGGGAGTATGTGCCCGGGTACCGCGACGCAGTGGCCGAGTTGTGCGAAGAGGCCGTCAGTGCGGCCGCCCCGCAGTTCGTGGACACCCCGGAATTCACCTGGGGTCTGCAGGCCACCAGGGTTACCACGTCTCCGTGGACCGGCGCGGGGGTGTCGGTCGCGCTGCTCGACACCGGAATGGACCTGCGCCACCCGGACTTCGCCGATCGCAACATCACGAGCATGTCGTTCGTGTCGAACCAGACACCCCAGGACAGCCATGGCCATGGAACCCATGTCACCGGCACCTCGTCCGGCCCGGCGGACCCCCCGGGGGAGAGCCCCCGCTACGGCGTGGCCTTCAGCGACAACATCTTCATCGGCAAGGTCCTCAGTGACCAGGGCAGCGGCACCGATGCACAGATCCTGGCCGGAATCGACTGGGCGATCACGAATGGCTGCCGGGTCATTTCCCTGTCCCTCGGATCCAACATGCGCTCGGTCTCGCCGACGTATGAGGCCGTCGGCCAACGGGCGCTGGACGCGGGGTGCCTGGTGATTGCGGCCGCCGGCAACAATGCGAGCCGGAGCCTGGGCAGGTTCGGATTCGTCGGAAGACCCGCGAACAGTCCGTCGATCATGGCGGTAGGGGCCGTGGACGCGGAGTTGCGTATCGCGGACTTCTCCGCCCGGAGCACCCCGGTCACGGGGGGTCAAGTGGACATCGTCGGTCCCGGTGTGGCCACGTACTCCTCATGGACGATGCCGACGCGGTACCGGACGATCTCGGGAACCAGCATGGCCACCCCCCATGTGGCGGGGATCGCCGCGCTGCTGTCGCAGGCGAATGGCGCGACCGGGAGCGCGCTGTGGGGGTTGCTGGTCCGCACTGCCCAGCAGCTGGAGATTCCTTCGGTCGACGTCGGTGCCGGCCTGGTCCAAGCCCCCCAGTAGGCACACCCCACCGAGCGGCGGAGCGTGCCCATGTTCCCCCAGGGCCACCGGCGGTGGTTAGGTACGGGAATGTCCCGAAGCGTCACCGTCACCATTGACCATGATCACCTACTCTGCATCGATGACCTTGCCCACCAGTTACGGACGGCGGGAATGCATGTCGACCAAGTACTCGATGCGGTGGGGGTTATCACAGGGTCGGTAACCGACGACCAGCGATCCGTGATTTCCCGACTACCGGGGGTGGCAGGCATAGAAGATCAGAACATGTTCCGGCTGCCACCCCCGGACTCGGACATTCAGTAGAGAACCGGTTCCACCCCTGCGTGCGCGCGGACACTGTCCTCAACTGACGGTAGCGGACTGCTGACTGTGGTTGTGGCGTCCCGGCCAGAGTTTCGACCCGAGCCGGCCGCTGAGCCCGGCCGCGGCGGCGGACAGCCCGAGACAGAGCGCGCCCCAACCCGCGAGTTCCCGGGCCGCCTGTATGGCCTGTGCCGGATCGATAAGGATTGTGACGACGCTCAGTGCCCATACCAGGACGCCGTGCAACAGACCCTCACTAGAGCCGCGCCACAGGGCGGAAGCTCCCGCCATGAGTCCCCCGAGGAAGAACGCGAGAAGCGCCAGAATGCCGCTGACGATGTTGGACGTCGTGCCGCTGCCCTCGAAGCCCAGATCGAGCCAGCCGAGCGCGAAAGAGAATAACTGAAGGACGACGAATATCGGCAGGGCGACGATGACACCGGCTCACACAGTACGATTGTGTGACGGGGAGTCTATCCCTCACCCGCTCTGGGCGGAATTTGTCGCAGGATCTTGTCGATCGGTTCCCCGGCTCAGCTCGGCGGGCGGCGTCCACAAGGGGAAACCCATGTAGATCTTCCATGGTCGGCCGATCTCGCTGTCCGTGCGGAGCGGATCGAGATTGGGATCTCGCATCAACCACTCGGGTTGCAACTGGCTCAATGGGTCACGGACGACCTGGATCAGTTCACGGAATGCCGCACGTTGACAATCATGCACCCAATGCTCCGGTAAGAAATCCAATGGCACCAGGGTAGGGGGCAGGGTGGAGGCGATGGCCAGGAAGCACGCGGTGTTGTAATGCGCGAGCCAACCGATGTGCCGCTGGGCGGCATCGAGGTTGGTCAGGGCCAACGTCCCGATGCCGTGGGCGGCTGACGCTGAGTGCCAATCCACTGAGTGGCTTCTGCCGTTTTCCTCGGTGGGTGACGTGCGGTTCCGGTCGGGGTGGAACAGTCGCACCAGGGCCGGGACCGGGCCTCGTCTGGTGACCAGTTCCGCCAGCTGCACGGTCACCGTCAGGACATCCGGCGGTTCCGGGGAGGTGGAGTCCCGATCCGGATCAGGATTCTGGGCGACCGACTTGGCTCGCAGCAGTTTGATCGCCTGGCTGCACACGTGCAGCGCGGCAAGGAATTGACGGCGCTTGCTGCGCCTGCTCACCAGGGCGACGTCGTGCGGATGCCAGGGCAGGAACCACGACGCCCAGTAATTCCGCTCACCCATGGTCCGCAGGCTGGGCAGCCACGTTTGCGCCCAGCGGCGCAGGAGCACCCTGCGGCGCAGGCTCCGAACAGTGTCCTCCCTGGCCCGCTCCGCATCGAAGTAGCGGCATTGGGCGTTGATGCATGCCGCCATCAGCCGGTAAGTGGTCTCAATGTTCTCCGGCCACAGATCGCGACACATCGTGTAGAGCTCGATCGCCTCGTCCAATCGTTCCGGCCATCGTTCGAGCAGCTGCGCACGACTCAACCGAGGAATCAGATTGGCCGGTTCGAGCGCACAGGCGAGCTCGTACGCCTTTAATGCGGCGTTGGCGTTGTCGATGTCGGCGTCCACGTCGATCGGCCCCTCGGGCAGCGCATTCTCCAGCTCAAGACCACGCCGGAACTGCCGATAACCCTCCTGGGTGTGCCACTGTTCCCAGCGCGGTGTGCGCCGCCGCACGGTCGACTGTTGCCGTAGATGATGCAGGCAGGCGCCGGCCACCGACGCCACCAGTTCGTCCGCCGTCTTGGCGGTGATCACCTCGGCCAGCACCAGCTGATCATGTGGCGAGCGAGTGATTTCCAGATAGGCCCGCAGGTCGGCTTTGTGGCCAGCGTCGGTGTTGATCCACGCTTCGTAATGACGTTTGGCCGGAGTCACCAACGCCAGCAGGAAAGCCATCCACTGACCGGGTTGGTCCGGGATCTGCGTCTGGGCCGGAGGCGCGGTCAGGTGCCCACCACCGGGAGCGGGAGTGAGCAGCACCCGCGAATCCGCCTCGATGTACGCGCGAACCTCAGTGGCCAGCCGGTCTGCCTGGATCGCGACGTCGGCGGCGGGCGGATCGCCTCGCTTGCCGGACGAGGACCCGCCGACCGAAACCGGCGACGAACCGTGCGACCGCGCGCCCACGTGAATGACCATCGGCAGCGGGCCGCGCCGCAGTGTCCGGTCCCCGAGCCACAACGCCACCCGCAGCACCACGATGAAGGTGATGACACCGAACGTCAGCAGCGCGGTGCCGACCACGGTGTCGAACAGCGTGTCGAGCTGATCCATGGCGAGCCCTCCCGCAGGGCGGGATGGGCTTGCAAGGGCCACCGATCAGCCTCATCCGCGCCTGTAATGGGCATATCGGCCGGGCACCCCTGGATGTTACGGTGGGTAATCTGCTGTGTGCAGTAGCCAGGAGGTTCCGCGGGATCGTCGACCGCTGTGCACAGCATTCGCCTCTGGTGCGTACTGGTGATTGCTCACCGTTCCCGAATCCAGCGCTGCCCCAGCGTCTTTATTTCCGCCAGATCAACCCACCCCTTAGGTGCCACCGGAATCGTGCAGACCAGCCCTTCCATGCTCCAACTGCCGACCTTGTTGCCGCGCAGGACGTAGGATTCACGGTCACCGCGTTGCCACCGAATCGTAAAACCCTCCCTATAGTGATGATCGAAGAACACCCAGCCGGTCGGCAGGAACCTGGGTGTGGTACCTCCCCGTCTCATGGCGTGTGAGCCGACGCGCCACCAAGGCGCTGGTCGGAAGTCACCACTGAGTGCTCCCCTCGCCGTGTCCCGTACCTCCCCGCCCCGGGGCATTGGAAGAGCACCGAAAGAAGGATGCTCTGCATCCTGTATGCCGGACCGTGGATACGCCTATCCACCCGTGGGATAGGTGTATCCACCGGGCGGGCAAAAGGGTGCAATCATCGACGATCATCCCCCGTTTCGGATCATTGAGATACCCGTTACACTCCGCGAAATCGGTCTGCACCGGGGAGGGGATGGATGGGTTCGAAACGACCACGGCAATACTATTGCCGGTGCGGCACGCGCCTGGCCAGAGACAACACGCAGCGCCAATGCGCGCGCTGCCAGCAACGGTCCTGGGACAAGTTCATCACCCCACCTGAGCTGCCGGCCGAATTCTGGGACACCGAGCAGTTCGAGGAATGCTTCGCCGCTCGGCACATGGGCCGGGTGTACCGGATGCATCCATACCATTACGCGGTTTACGGCCCGAACGGCATTTCCCAGACCCTGCTCGGCCAGTGGCTGAGCCTACGTCAGCCGCAAGTCAGCCGGTTCGAGACCGGGCCGCCGCTGCAACTGCTTGACACCTTGCAGCACTGGGCGCGGGTGCTGCGCATCCCACCGGAGCGGCTGTGGTTCCGGCTGCCGGAGGGCACGGCACCGCCGGCTGTCGCCGAACCGGCCGGCAACAGCCTCGTAGTGTGCCGGCCCACCGGGCTCATCGTGCCCGCCGGCTCACCGTCGAGCGGCGGGCAGGCCGACGACGCCGAGCGCGATCCCGTGCTCGTGGCTCCGTGGAATCATCGGGGTATCGTCGAGGTGGCAGTCCTGCTCAGTGGTGGTGGAGGTCGGGTGAAGCGCCGAGTTTTCCTGTCGCTGACCGGGCCGGCCTTGACGGCTCCGGCGCATCAGTGGCTGATTCACGAGCCCGAGGAGCTGGTGTCCGGGCTGAACGGGCACCGGGTGTCGGGCGCGCTGGTCACGCGGCTGGGGGCTATGGCCGGCGAGCTGCGCCAGATGGACGACGTCGCCGGCGGCGGCAGCGTGCTGGAGATGGCCCAGCAACGTAGGCTTGCGTGCCGCCCATTCTGCCGATGACCGGCCCTTTGGTGCTCACATCCTCGCCAGCATGGCGTGGCAGGCCACCGACCAGGGACAACCTGTGGACGCGGTGACGTTCATCGAAACGGCCCTGGCCGGGACACGTGGGAGGGCCACGCCTGCCCTGCTGGCGGAGCTGCATGAACGGCAGGCAGCTGCCTTCGCCGTCCTGCATGACACCTCGGCCTGCATGGCGGCGATTTCCCGTGCCCTCGCCCAGGCTGAGCAGCTCAATCCCGACGATGACCCGTCCTGGCTGTACTGGCTGGAGCCGGGGGCAGTCAGCGCGAACGTCGGCACCTCTTTGCTGAAGCTTGGCCAGGCGGAGCAGGCAGTTGCCCTGCTCGATGAGCGCATGGCCCAGCTCAGCCCCTCATTCGCCCGGGACCGGCAGATCGGCCTGGTTCGGCAGGCTGAGGCCCGCGTCCTGCCGGGCTAGCAGCGTGACCTGGACGCCGCTGCCGGCCTGGGCCTGCAGTCACTCGACCTGGCCGAGGGCCTGAACTCGACCCGCGGGACCGCTGTGCTGCGCAACCTCTACCTCCAGATGAAGCCACACAACACGGTCCCGGCAGTGCAGGAGTTCCTGGAGCGGGTGGAATCGGCCGAGAGCTGAACGCAGCCGCGCTCCGGCCCTCAGGCTGGCTCCGTCGAATCGAGCCAGGGATCGACTGAGCATGACCCACCATGTGAGCTTGTCCCCTCAGCACGGACACCTGACCTGAGGTGGCCACGGCCACCAGGAGGGATGTCGTCGTGCCTGCACCTCACCCGTCTGGGTTCCGTTGTCGAGCGGTCGAATTGGCCCGCGTCATCGACGCCGGGCTGCCCACGGGGTGGACAAGAGGGGTGTCCGGGGCAACGACAAGGATTTCCGCAAGGTTGCTCAGTTCATCCTGGACCAGGGTGGCCGGTCGTGAGCCCGTCTCCAGCAGCTCGGCGCGGCTGGACCTGGTCAGGTCGTGTCGTCGGGCTTGATCAGTTCGATGCCCAGCCAGGGAAGCGGGGTCGTGAGGGTGTGGTCTGGAAGTTCGATCGTGTGCCGCAATTCGCCGCCCCGGCAACGCTCCGAACCCACCACTGGACCGCGCACGCCCACCGGCAGAATCCCTTCGTCATCAGCGACGACCCGCGCTGTCCAGCCCCGGTAGTCCCGGCCATCCGAGCGATCCAGCTGCTCTGGCTTATGCAGCCGCCGCGTCAGGCAGGACCACACCCGGCGCCACCGGGGGCGGACATCCACGATGTAGCCCCACCTTTGCGGCAGCCCGTTGCCCAACGCCCAGGCCCACCACACCCGCAGCCTGAACGGCACACGCCAGGGCAGGAGGCTGGGCAGCCAAGGCCGTAACGGGCGCAGCATGTTGTATACCTAGCAGAGGCCAGTGGTTCCGAGAACCCTCCGCACGGTGCCGGTATCGAACTCCAGCCCATTGCGGTCGGTCCCGTAGGCGCGCCACGCCGTGCTGTACTCAATGTCGGACTGGCACCGCCCGTCGCGGACGCGGTATTGCATCCCGGCCAGGGCGGGTACGGCGTGGCTGATCCCCGACTGGCCGGTCACGATCCACTCGTCGGAGTGGCTGCGGCGGGTCTCGATCCGGGTGATGAATGTCTGCCGTTCCAGGCCGACCTCGCACCAGTTCCTCACGCGGTCGGTGCCCCAGCCGTCGATGACCTCAAGGTCACGGTCTCGACATGACAGGCGTAGCCGGGGGCACCCACAGCCTGGCACCCACCGTCGCCTACTTGCGGGGCCAGGACGACAAGCGACGCGGCGATCACCCGACCCAGTCCCCAGTAACCGGCCATGCACGTGAGGCTACGGGAGGATCGGGACGCTCAGCCGGCTGACAGCTCGTAGCACGGCGGGCGGTTACTCGCTGGTCAGCGGTGTTTGATGAGTTTAGTGCGGGATCGGCAGATATACTTGGTTCGGCAGGCTGAGACTCGGATCCTGCCGGGCAAGCAGCGTGACCTGGATGCCGCTGCGGGGCTGAGCCTGTAGTCACTCGAGCTGGCCGAGGGCCTGAACTCGACCCGCGGGACCGCTGTGCTGCGCAACCTCTACCTCGTGTAGAGGTCCAGCGTGATCGTGGAGCGCTCGTGTTCCGTCACCTACTGCGCCATGTTCGGCGGAACCCCGTCGTCCGCGGACCAGGCAGCCTGGAGTGACGCCCTGACCGGTTGAAACCGCCATCGCGGTGTGGAAGGAGGTTTTGGTATGACAACTGGTGAGGTGGTTCTTATCACCGATCACAGTTCGGCGGAAGGTAGCCGGCGCATACTCTCCACGGCGGTGAAACGGCTTGTGGGAGCACCACCGGTATGCGTTGATGCTCGCCATTTCATGAGTGGTGGTACAGGCCGAGTTGCACTCGTGCGCGAGGTGCTCACCATGGAAGTGCCCGCTGATGACCTTACTTTGACACCGACCGTTGTGTTGATCTACGAAATCCCTCCTGCGGACCGGCGGCGCTTCACCGACTTTCAACGCAGGCTTGACCGGCTTGGTATCAGGTCTCTTGGTGTCGATGTCGATGCCTGGCGGAATGCCACCGAGAAGAATCGGACGATCAGCTGCTTTCGCCGTGCCGGCATCCCGCACATGGAGACGATCACGCTGAATCATCCCAGTTTGAGTTCTGCGGTCGAGACCTACGAATATCTTGGTCAGGATGTCTGGACCCGTCCCCTCGTGGGAATGGCCGGGCGGGGTGTATTTCACGTTACCAGCCATGATCAGCTGAGTCGTGTTTTCTTACAC
>JBOHHD010000058.1:0-9163 GCA_050700515.1 Pseudonocardiaceae bacterium | reverse complement strand
AGTGGCTCGACCGGTTCGAGGAAGCACCGGGCTCCGCGTTGGCCTACGCCTACGACATCGTCTGCAATGGAAACGAGATCGGCGGTGGATCCATCCGGATCCACCAACCTGACGTGCAGCAGCGGGTGTTCCGGCTGCTCGGGATTTCTGATGCGGAGGCCGCCGAGAAATTCGGGTTCCTGCTCGAAGCCTTCCGCTACGGCCCCCCGCCGCACGGGGGTATCGCCTTCGGCTGGGACCGGATCGTCATGCTGCTTGCCGGTGCGGACTCGCTGCGCGAGGTGATCGCGTTCCCCAAGTCCGGGGGCGGCTTCGACCCCCTCACCGGCGCCCCCGCGCCGATCACCTCCGGCCAGCGCGCCGAGGCCGGGGTGGATGCAAAGCCGCCCGCGAAGGGCTGATGCGTGCTGCACCTGCGCGTCATCTGCGCTGCGGAGACGACCGACAGGGTGCTCGACACGCTGCGGGGCGAACCCGGCGCCACTCACCTCACGGTGTTGCGAGGTGCCGCGGTCGACCCTGCTGGTGATCTGATCGAGGCTGACGTCGCCCGGGAGGCTGCCGACGAGGTGCTCTCAGCGCTGTGCGCGATCGGTGTCGATCACACCGGCGGGATCACGCTGGAGCCGTTGGACACCGTTCTGTCCGATGCGGCGGACGCCGCCCAGCGTGCCGCACCGGGTGATCCGGCCGATGTGGTGGTGTGGGAGGAGCTCATCGTCCGATCGGGAGACGATTCGCGGTTGACCGTGTCGTTCCTCGCGTTCCTGACCTTGGCCTGCCTCATCGCGGTGGTCGGAGTGGTCACCAACTTCCCGGTGACAGTGGTGGGCGCGATGGTCGTGGGCCCGGAGTTCGCACCGTTGGCCGCGATTGCGGTCGGGCTGGTGGTGCGCCGGTGGGACCTGGTCCAGCGAGCGGCACTGGCGCTGGGGATCGGCTTCCCGCTGGCCATGCTGATTGCGGCGGCGGGCGCGCTGCTGGCCGAATGGGCGGGGTTGTTCGACTGGGAAACGGTGCGTTCGGCCGATCAGGTGGATTTTATCTACGACGTCGGGGTGTTCTCCTTCCTCCTTGCGCTGCTGGCTGGCGCTGCGGGGATGCTCTCCTTGACCTCAGCGAAGTCGGCTGCGCTGGTGGGGGTGTTCATTTCGGTCACCACGGTGCCCGCAGCGGCGTTCGCGGTCGTCGCCGTCACGGTCGGTGATTGGAAGACGGCCGTTTACTCCGGTACGCAATTGGTGGTTAACCTCATCGGTGTCGTGGCCGCCGCGTTCCTCGTGCTGACGCTGTACACGCGCCGTTACCGGGGAAACTTCAGCCGTCCTCTTGCTCAGGGTTGAAACTCGTTCGAGCCGCACTTTAACACCCGAATGGATAGGGTGAGCGGCGATGACCACCGACTTCGCGGATCCTGTCGATCCCCTTCCCGGCACCGACGAGCCCGATACTCATTCACCCACGACGAGCAGGGCCGTAGCACATGCGGTGCGCGCCGCCGAGCGGCTGCTCACCACCCGGCTCGGCGCGCAGGTCCGGCTGGCCGACCCCGAAGGCCTCGGCGGCAGCGGGCGTTCCACGGTGCTGCGGGTCCGGGTCGCCCATACTCCTTTCGCGCTCCCCAAGACGTTGGTCATCAAACACAGTCCGCTTCGAACACCGATGGACGAGGTGGATCTGTTCGCCCAGGAGGCGGCGAGCTGTCAGCTGTTCACCGCGTTACGGCGGGAGAACCGGCCCGGGCCGGAGCTGATCGCCTGCGACGCCGCGGCGCGGCTGCTGGTGTTGGAGGACCTCGGGCGCTCGGGCACCGTGGCGAGCCTGCTGCATTCCACCGTTCCGCACACCGCCTCGCGCGCTGAGCAGGCGTTGTTGAAGTGGGCGCACGCGCTGGGCCGGTTGCATGCCACCACCCGCAACCGGGAGCGGGACTTCGCCGCGTTGCTGCGCCGGCTCGGCGCACCGCATCTGACGGATATGTTCGCCGCCGACGGCCGGGCCGCCCTGCTCGGGCTGCCCGCCGTGCTCAAGGCCGAGCTGGGAGTGCAGACCTCCGCCGAGGCCGCCGCGGAGGCGCGTCAGGCCGGCACGCTGCTCGACGGCCGGTCCTATCGCGCTTTCAGCCCGGCCGATCTGGGACCGGACAACGCCGTCGCGGGCCAGACCGTGCGGTTCATCGATTTCGAGGGCGGTGGTTTCCGCACCGTCCTGCTCGACGCCGCCCAGCTGCGCGCTCCGCTGCCCTCGTCCGTCGTGGCGCTCGCGTTCCCGCCCGGCATGGCCGAGGCGATGGTGTCGGCCTGGCACTCCGAGGTGGTCAGCGCATGGCCGGAGCTGGCCGACCGCGCCCTGTTGACCCGACGGCTGCTGGATGCCCAAGTCGTGTGGACCTGGCTGTGTACCTGGTGGCTGCTGCCGATGCCGCGGCTGCGGACCCCGGCGACTGCGGTACTGCCCTCCGAAGAGGACTTCGCCATGGTATCCGACCGGGGCAAGCTGCTGGTCGACCGATGGGAGTTGCTCGCCGCCGAAGCACGCCTGGTCGGCCGCACGGCCACCGCTGACCACGCGGCCGCGGTAGCCGACGCCCTGCGTCGCCGATTCGGCATCACCGGCCAAGCCCTCCCCCTCTACCCCGTCTTCCGCTAACCCCACCCCGCGTGTCCGCCCCCCGTGCACGGTGTGTCCGTCGACTGTGCACGGTGTGTCCGCTGGCCGTGCACGCCGTGTCCGTCAACCGGGTACAACGCGAGAGCACGAATCGTTCCCGAAGGCGTCGCCGGGGCGTCACGTGCTTCTCACCGCAGGGGAGTCGAGCCGCGTGATCATCGTCAAGTGACCGTGGCAGCGCTTTCCACCATCCCCTCGCCCGCAGCTCGTCGCGCCGCGAGCCTGACAGTTCTCGGTGATTCCATCGCGGTCGGTCTCGGCGATCCCTTGCCCGCTGGCGGTTGGCGCGGATTCGGCGCGCTGCTCGCCGCTGCCCTGGGTACCCCCGGCGAGGTGCGGTACACCAACCTGGCCTTCACCGGCGCACGGATGCGGTGCCTGCGACATCGTCAGCTGCCCGGCGCGCTGCGGGAGAGCCCCGACGTCGCGGTGATCCTGGCCGGGATGAACGACACGTTGCGTTCGGACTTCGACCCCATCGCTGTGCGCGACGACCTGGATGCCACGGTCACCGCGCTGCAGGAGGTCGGGACCGTGGTTCTGACCACCCGGTTCCATGAGCACGGACGGGTGTTCCGTCTCCCTGGCCCGCTGCGCCGGGCACTGCACCACCGGGTGGGACAGCTCAATGACGCCACCGAACAGGTGGTCGCCCGGCGTGGCTCGCTGTGCCTGAACCTGGATCTGCTGCCCGGCGCGTACGACCCCCCCCGCATGGAGCGTGGACCGGCTGCACCCCGCAGAACGCGGGCATCGGATGCTCGCGCTGGGTTTCGCCGAGTTACTCGGCGGGGCCGGGATCGCGGTGCCACGTCCGGTCGACCTCAACTGCTCCGGGGGTCGGCAGGTCAGCGCCGCGCACCATCTGGGGTGGCTGATCGTGCGGGGCCTGCCCTGGCTGGGCCGACGAGGCGCGGATCTGTTGCCGCACGCCGCCGCACTGATACTGCGTGACCTGTTCGGTCGGCCCGCGCCGGTACCTTCGCGGTGTGTCCGGTAATGATGCGCTGTTCGATGAGGGACTGTTCGCTGCGCAGACCCACGAACGTGCCGAGCGGCGACTGTCCGCATCGGCGCCGCTGGCCGTGCGGATGCGCCCGGCGACGCTGGGGGAGGTCGTCGGGCAGAGCCATCTCCTCGGTCCCGGTAGCCCGCTGCGCAGGCTGATCGAGGGTGGTGCAGCGGCGTCGGTGATCCTGTACGGCCCGCCGGGGACCGGGAAGACCACCCTGGCCCGGTTGGTTTCGCAGGCCACCGGCCGGCGATTCGAAGCGCTGTCCGCGTTGTCCTCCGGGGTCAAGGAGGTCCGCTCGGTGATCGAAGGGGCGCGCCGCCGGCTGGGCCGCGAAGGCGGTGAAGCAACGGTTCTGTTCATCGACGAGATGCATCGCTTCTCCCGCACGCAGCAGGATGCCCTGCTGGGGGCGGTCGAGGACCGGGTGATCCTGCTGGTCGCTGCGACCACCGAGAACCCGTTCTTCTCCGTGGTGTCGCCGCTGCTGTCCCGCTCACTGGTGTTGCAATTGCACCCGCTGTCCGATGACGACGTGCGCACGCTCATCCGGCGGGCACTGACCGACCCGCACGGATTCGACGGTTCGGTGACGCTGGCCCCCGATGCCGAGGAACACCTGGTGCGCCTGGCTGCCGGCGACGCCCGCCGAGCGCTCACCGCGCTGGAGACCGCCGCCGAAGCGGTCACGTCGAGGGGGGTCGAATCGCCGCGCGGCTCGGAGGTGGACCTGGCTGCGGTCGAGACCGCCGTGGACCGAGCCGCGGTGCGCTACGACCGGGCCGGAGACCAGCACTACGACGTGATCAGCGCCTTCATCAAGGCGATCCGTGGCTCCGATGTCGACGCCGCGCTGCATTACCTGGCCCGGATGGTGGAGGCCGGGGAGGATCCCCGGTTCATCGCTCGGCGGCTGGTGGTGCACGCCAGCGAGGACGTGGGGATGGCCGATCCGACCGCGCTGCAGACCGCGGTGGCCGCCGCCCATGCCGTCCAGTTCATCGGGATGCCCGAAGGCAGGCTCGCGTTGGCCCACGCCACCGTGCACCTGGCCACGGCACCCAAGTCCAATGCGGTGATCACTGCGATCGACGCGGCCCTGACCGACGTCCGAGCGGGTGCCGCCGGTCCGGTTCCGGCGCACCTGCGCGACGGACACTACGCGGGTTCGGCCCAGCTGGGCCACGCACAGGGCTACCGCTACCCGCATGACGTGCCCGAGGGCGTGCTGGCTCAGCAGTACCCCCCTGACGGTCTGGTCGGCCGGGACTACTACCAGCCCTCCGGACACGGTGCCGAACGCGCGCTCGCCGAGCGCTTGCCCAAACTGCGCCGCATCATCCGCGGCCAACAAACCTGAGCTCTAGAGCCATGTCCTCGAATCTTCGAAGGTGTGTTCTACATCACAGTACTGAGGGTGCGATTGCCTCAGCGGATCGCCGCCCCTCCGACGCCCGCCCGCGCGGCTGATCTGCCCGGCAACGTCCGCAGGTCCGCGTGGACACTCGTTCGACGGTCCCCCGCGAGATGCGCCTGCGGCGTCTAACGTCAGCTATCAGCCAGGGTCGGCACCGGCTGAATGATCCGGTGACCCCGGGAGTGATGCGAGGAGGACCACATGTCGGGTGGTGGCAGCACAGCCACGTTGGAGTCGTTGCTGATGAGTCGGTCGCTCAATGACAGGGAACTTATGGCGGCCAGTGAGAACGCGCCGGATTACGCGATCCTGCCTGATGTCAGTGTGCTCAAGATCGGTGGACAGAGCTTGATCGACCGGGGCCGGGCGGCGGTGTATCCGATTGTCGAGGAGCTCGCCGTGCTCAAGCGGAGCCGGCAGATGCTGATCGGCACGGGGGGCGGTACTCGGGCTCGCCACGTGTACTCAGTGGCCGCCGAACTCGGTTTGCCCACCGGTGTGCTCACCGATGCCGGGACGGCAGTCGCCGGGCAGAACGCCACCATGCTGGGCTACCTCATGGCCCGCTACGGTGTGTCGACCGTGGGCCACGAGGCGTTCAGCGCGTTGCCGCTCTATCTCGCCGAGTGCGGTGCCGCGATTTTCCCCGGGATGCCCCCCTACGATATGTGGCAACGCGTCCCGGACGAGGGCGTCATTCCCCCGTACCGGACCGACGCCGGGTGCTATCTGGCGGCAGAGGTCTACGGCTGCCGCGCCATGGTCTTCGTCAAAGACGAGGACGGATTGTATACGGCCAATCCGAAGAACGATCCGAACGCGAAATTCATTCCCCAGGTGACCGTCGACGAGCTCATCGCTCTCGATTTTCCTGATCTCATCATCGAGCGTTCCCTCCTGAGGCTCATGCGCCATGCCAGGCATGTGAAGTCCGTGCAGATCATCAATGGCTTACGGCCAGGACTGATTTCTCGCGCGCTGGCCGGCGAGCACGTCGGCACGATCATCACCGCCACGTGACCGTCGTCCCCGCCCCGCTGGTCCTGAATCGAAGGAAAATGCCATGACGAATATCGATCGGTCCTTCGCGGTCAAGGACGTGCCGTCCGCCCTCATGCGCCAGACGCTGCTCGACCGGGAACTCGTCCGCCCCATCGACCGTCCGGTGATCCGGTTGATGCCCTGGCTCAACGTCGTCGTGATCGGCGGACGCTCGATCATCGACCACGGCCTGGAGACGGTCGGGCCGGTCGTCGAGGAACTGCACGAGGCGCTGTCGGAATATCGGTTGCTGATCCTTACCGGCGCCGGGATCCGGGCCCGCCACATCCTCGGTGTCGGACTCGATCTCGGCCTGCCCACCGGTGTGCTGGCCGGCCTGGTCGCTACCGAGGCCGAGCAGAACGGGCATCTCCTCGCGGCGCTGCTCGCCGCCGACGGAGCGTCCTACCTGCAGCACACCACGGCCGCTCATCAACTCGCGGTGCACCTGGCCGCCAGCCGCGCCGTGGTCTCCAACGGGTACCCGCCCTACGGCCTTTACGAGTTCCCTCCCGAAACAGGGAAGATCCCACCCCACCGGACCGACACCGGCGCGTTTCTGCTCGCCGATGCCTACGGCGCCGCCAGAACGGTCTACGTCAAAGACGTCGACGGCGTGTTCACCAGCGACCCGAACACCACCGGGGGGAAGCGGCCAGAGCTGATTCCCCGAATCGGGGCCGGGGAACTGTTGGCGATGAACCTCGACACCCTCCCCGTCGATATCCTGCTACTTGAACTGATGACCCGGGCCAAAAACGTGAAGGAGATCCAGATCGTCAACGGACGCACTCCCGGGAACATCACCAAGGCCCTCCAGGGCGAGCACGTGGGCACCATCATTCACACGAATTGAACACAGCAGGTCCGAAACGGGTGAATAGGGGCTGGACGCCGTGCAGCGGATTGGGCAGGGTGCCGCGGGAGAAGGTCGCCGGGCGCACGGCGAGATCTCCGTACCCCCACTGCAGCCGCATGGTGTTCAGCGGGTAGCGCCCGAAGGTGGGTCCGAGCAGGTCGCCGGCGGTGATGCGCTCGGCGAGGTCGGGGTGCCGCTGACGGTGGGCCTCGACCTCGCCGCGCACCCGGCCCCACAGCTGCGTTTCGGGTATGTCGTGATGTTCGGCGAGCAGCACCGCCAGCGGGCGCAGTACCCCGACCAGCAGCGCATCGACCAGATACTGGCGCAGCACGAGCCAGGGTTTACGAGGAAGTAGCTGCTCGTGCCAGTCGGGTTCCGGGCCGCGTTCGGGCACCGGCTCCACGCTGAGGTTGATGTCGTCGATCAGGTCCTTGAGGGCCACCCGCGTGGGCAGCCCGTCGGGGCCGAGTAGCACCAGCACGTTCTCGCCGTGCGGGTTGACCGTGATGCCGTAGGTGTAGAGCACGTGCAGCAGCGGCCGTAGCAGCGCCGCCAGCAGCGCCGCCAGCCAGCCGGGGGCGTCACCGCCGCCGCGGGCGATGTACTCGCTCACCAGGGGTCGCCCGTCCGGGTCGACATGCAGCAGCGCAGCCAGGGAGACGGCCCGTTCCCCGGTGCGCAGTAGCGGGTCCAGCGGCTCCCGCCAGATGCAGCCCAGGGTTTCCAACCAGTGGTAGGGCACCTGCTCCAGCCGCGAGAGCACCGGGTGCGGCACCGTCACCGAGGCGATCTCCCCGAGTAGCACGGTGCCCAGCTCGGCCAACCGCGCATCCGCGTCCCACAATCCGCGCAGCCACTGGGTGACCACCGGGGCTCCCTGCGTGCAGTGCGGCGGGATGCCCCGGTACACGCAGGTGTTGAGGATCCGCAGCGGCAGCTTCACCTGGTAACGACCGGTGGAGTCGATGTTGGACATGGTGCGGATCGCCTGGGTCGGCAGGTAGCGGTCCGGGCCCTCGCCGAGCTCGACGATCCGGCCGGTGGCCAGCTCCGGAGCCCACAGCGTGCGCACCACATGGTCGAGCTGCCAGGGGTGTACCGGAAGCCAGACATATGCACCCGGGTCGGCACCCCGGGCGCGCAGTTCACCTCGGAAGGACGACATGGTCTCCAGGGCCAGCTCGTGGGCGAGCACGCCCTGCTCGGACAGCTCCGGGGTGCCGCGGAACTCGGCGAGTCCGCGGTGTACCGCGATCCAGGGCAGCCGCAGCGGGGTACGGGCCTCCGGGGCGTAGCGGGCCAGGTCGTCGGTCGAGAAACCGAGCCGCCCCTTATTGGCCACGATCCAGGGATGACCGGTGAGGTGGCCCTCCAATTCGGCATGCCCCAACTCGGCCAACTCGGCGGCGGGTCGCGCCGAGCGGGCCATCGCGACATCCGCTGCCAGCGTCGCGGTGATCTCGGCGAGCAGCCCCGCGGTGGTGGACCTGCCGGTGTCCCGGTCCAGATCCAGATCCGCCATGAGCTGACCCACATCGTGGGCAGGGGCGAGCACCTCGTCGCCGAGGATGCCGGTGGCGGTGCGCCGCACCGAATCCGGCCGCACCCGCCAGCCGTCGAAGCTCGTCCGGCCGGCCCGGAACAGGTAGGTGGCCCCGGGCAGGCGCACCTGGTACTCGTCGCTTACCTGGCCCTCGTCCCCGGTTTGGCCCTCGTTCCCGGTGAGTTCCGGTTCCAGTAGCCGCTCGAAGGACAGCTCCCCGAGGATCTTGGCGATCAGCTCGGCCGAACAACGGTGCCAGAGAGGGTCGACAAGGGTCACGCGCCTGCTCCGAAGGTCGTGAACGCGGTGCGCTGCGGTAACCGAAAGAGCTCCCGCCCGGTGATCGCGTTGAGTACCGTGGCATTGCGCACCGCGCCGATCCCCAGGTCGGGGGCGGCCACGCCATGGCTGTGCAGATCGGCGTTGGCGACGAAGACCCGCCCGGTCACCGCCGGATCGAGCTCGACGGAGTGGTCCAGCCGGACCTGGTAGCGGCCCCGGGAGTCGTGGCGCAGCAGCGGTGTCAGCGGCGTGAGGAAAGCCGGCTCGCGCTGGGCGTATCCCGTGGCAGCCACCACGAGGTCGGTGCGCGTCAGCACGGCCCGGCCGGTGTCGCGG
>JBOHHD010000057.1:0-2660 GCA_050700515.1 Pseudonocardiaceae bacterium | reverse complement strand
TGACCTCAGCCGCCGAACTCCACATCCGAGGAATACCCGTCAACTGGGCATCGATATGGGACGGCATCGACGTCCACCAAATAGACCTCCCCACCTACCCCTTCCAACGCCAACGCTACTGGCTGGAGGAACTCGAGGTTCCCGATCCGCTGGTCGTCGACGAGGTGGACCGCCGGTTCTGGTCGGCCGCCGAGCGGAAGGACCTTGACGAACTGGCCGAGACGCTCGGGCTCGAAGGCCCGCGGGAGCGGTCCGGCTTGGGGATGATCCTGCCTGCCCTGTCGGCATGGCGGCATCAACGACGCGAACAGTCGACTGTCGATTCATGGCGGTATCACGTCAGCTGGAAACTGATCGCGGACGGTGCCGCGCCGGTACTGTCGGGAACCTGGCTGCTCGTGGTGCCTGCCGAGCACGTCGAGGACAAGACGGCAGCCGCCGTGCTCGACGGCCTGACCGCCAGCGGCGCCCGGGTGCGACAGGTCTCGGTGCACGGGCACGAGACGGACCGGCTCGCTCTGGTGGAGCGGGTACGTGAGGTTCTCGCCGAAGCGGGTTCGGTCGACGGGGTGGTTTCCCTGCTCTCGCTCGACGAATCCAGGCATCCCGACACCCCGATGTTGACCACCGGCATGGTCGGCCTGCTGGCCCTGGTCCAGGCGTTGGGTGACAGCGAGGTGAGAGCTCCACTGTGGGGTGTCACCCAAGGAGCGGTTCAAGCCCCCGGTGATGACCGGGTGATCAGTGTGGAGCAGGCGTCCGCATGGGGGCTCGGACGAGTGGTCGCGCTCGAACATCCTGGTCGGTGGGGCGGCCTGGTCGACCTGCCTGACATCGTGGACGAGCAAGCGGTCCGGCGTCTGATCACGGCATGGGGCCGAACCGATGGCGAGGATCAGCTGGCGGTGCGAGCCTCGGGCACGTTCGTGCGCCGACTGGTGCGCGCACCGCGGGGCGGCGACGTGGGCGTTCGCCCGTGGACCCCCCGAGGCACCGTACTGGTGACCGGCGGTACCGGCGGAGTAGCTGCCCATGTCGCGCGGTGGCTGGCGGCCAACGGCGCCGAACATCTCGTCCTGACCAGCCGACGCGGTCTGGAGGCCGAGGGCGCCGCTGCGCTGGCTGACGAACTCGCTGAGCTGGGAACCGAGGTCACCGTGACGGCTTGCGACATGGCCGATCGCAGCGCTGTGGCCGAGTTATTGGCCGCGATACCAACGCAACGTCCATTGACCGCTGTCGTGCACGCTGCCGGGGTGGCTACCCCTGCCGCGCTGAACGACACCGGCGTGGCCGAATTCGCCGAGGTCATGGCGGGCAAGGCGGCGGGAGCTGCGCACCTCGACGAACTTCTCGCAGATCAGCCCCTTGACGCCTTCGTGCTGTTCTCCTCGAACGCGGCCATTTGGGGCAGTGGCACTCAGGGAGCGTACGCGGCGGCCAACGCGTTCCTCGACGGTTTGGCACAGCGGCGCAGTGCCCGGGGTCTCACCGCCACGTCAATCGCCTGGGGAGCCTGGGACGGCGGCGGCATGTCCACCTTCTCTCCGCAGATCCAAGCCCAACTCGCCCAGTCCGGTCTCACCCTGATGCCGCCGGATCTCGCCATCTCCGCTTTGGCGCAGGCCGTGGGGCAGGACGAGACCTGTGTGGTGGTCACCGACATGCGCTGGGACACCTTCGCGCTGCGGTTCACCGCGCTGCGCCCGAGTCCGCTTTTTCACGAACTGCCCGAGGTGCGTCAGGCCCTGAGCGACTCCGACGATGATCAGGCAACCGACGCCGAGCCGTCGATACCGGAGTTCGTCCAGCGGCTGCACGGCCTTTCCCCGACCGAGCGGTCACGGCGGGTGGTGGAGCTGGTACGAACGGAGGTCTCGTCAGTGTTGGGCCATGCCACGACCAACGCGGTAGCAGCCGAACAGGCGTTCAGCGCGATCGGATTCGATTCACTGACCGCTGTCCAACTGCGCAACCGCCTGGTCGCCGCCACCGGGCTACGCCTGTCGCGCACGGTGGTCTTCGACCACCCCACACCACGGGTGTTGGCCGATCATCTGGCTGCGGAACTGGATTTGCTCCAGGCCGATGCCGCTCCCGCAGTACTCACGGATCTGGACACCGTGGAGGCTGCGCTCTCGGCGGCGGCAGACGATGAGACGTTGCGATCTCGGATTTCCCTGCGATTGCGTGAAGTGGTCGCCAAATGGGAGTCCTTGACGAATACGTCCGGTGTCGATGAGGAGCTCGATCTGTCCGAGGCGAGCGATGACGAGATCTTCCGGCTCGTCGACAGTCAGCTCGGCACCCTGGAGCACTGACCTGCCCCCAGCACAATGAGGAGCGGACCTGCCATGGCCAACGATGAGAAGCTTCGCGAGTATCTGAAGCGCGTGCTCGCGGAAAACCGTCGTAATCAGAATCGCTTGCGGGCCATCGAGGAAGCGGACCGGGAGCCGATTGCGGTGGTGGCGATGGGGTGTCGGTTTCCTGGTGGGGTGTGTTCTGCTGAAGATTTGTGGGGGTTGGTGGTTGGTGGTGTGGATGCGATTTCGGGGTTTCCGGTGGATCGGGGGTGGGATCTGGAGAATTTGTTCGATCCGGATCCGGAGTGTGTGGGGAAGTCGTATGTGCGGGAGGGTGGTTTCCTGCATGATATG
>JBOHHD010000056.1:0-5543 GCA_050700515.1 Pseudonocardiaceae bacterium | reverse complement strand
GCCCCAACGGCAGCGGCAAGTCCAAGGCGCTGGAACTGCTGCTGCCGTTCCTGTTCGACGCGAACCTGCGCGCCAACCGCCTGTCGACCTTCGGGACCAGCGAGCGGACCATGCACTGGAACCTGATGGGCGAAGGAGCGTCCGGCACGACCCGGGTGGGTTACGTGTGGCTGGAGTTCCGGTTTTCCGCCACCCCCGAACGATGGTTCAGCTGCGGCGCCCGGCTGCAGGCGAGCACCCATACGACCACGGTGCACGCCGACTACTTCACCACCACGCTGCGCATCGGCGAACTGGGTGGGTTGGCGCTGGTCAACGACACAGGTCAGCCGTTGACCAAGATCGCGTTGGTGGATCGTCTCGGCGAGCACGGCGTCCTGCACGACAACGCGGGCGACTACCGCGCCGCCGTCCGATCGACGTTGTTTCCCGGGTTGAGCGAACAGCGCTACGACGCCCTGATCACCGCGCTGCTCCAACTGCGCACCCCGAAGCTCTCCCAGCGGCTCGACCCGTCGTTGCTGTCGACGTTGCTCTCCCGCGCGCTGCCACCCCTGGGGCAGCAGGAGATCGCCGACCTCGCCGAGGGCTTCGAACGGCTGGACGCCCAGCGGGAGAAGCTGGCCACGCTGGAGCAGGAGGTGGCCGCGACCAGCAAGCTCGCCGCCCGGCAGCGGACCTATGCCCAGCGGGTACTGCGAGCGGGAGCGGCCACGCTGATCTCCGCCACCACCGAGCTGGACAATCTCGCCAGAACGGCCCGCCGTTCGGCCGAGGAATACGACCAGGTGGCCGAGCAGCAGGCCGCCGCCGAGGCCCGCGGTAAAGCGCTGGAACACGAGCTGGCCAACGCCGAGGCACGCCGGGCGGGGCTGACCGAGAGCGAGGCGTACAAGCAGGGTCAGGAACTGGACCGGCTGCGTGCCCAGACCGCCGCGGCGGCGGCGAACGCCGGCAGGATCCACGCCGACGCCGCCCGCCAGCGCACCACGGCGGAGGCTGACGAGCTGTCCGCCCGCCAGGCCAACCAGACGGTGCGGACGCTGTCGGGCGTCGTCCGCACGCAGGAGACCGAGGTGCGGCATGCGGCGGCGCGCGCCGGGCTGACCAGCGTCCACGAGGAGCTGGTGAGCACCCTGGACACCAACGCGCGCCAGGTCCGGCCACTGCTGCGGGCGGCGGTGCGCAGCCGGCAACGGCAACTGGATGCCGTCGGCCGGGCCCTGGACGCGCATGACCACGCGGTGGACCGGCGGAAACAGGCAGAAACGGACCTGGACCTGGCGCGCGGCGCGCTCTCCACCGCCGGAGAGACGCTGGAGGCGGCGATCACCCAGCGGGAACTCGCCCTGACCGAACTGGGCTCCCGGCTGATGGCGTGGGCCGACGACTGCCGTGAGCTGGTATTTCCCGATCCCACCTCGCTGTTGGAGCACCTGGAGTCCGAGCCGGCGCTGCTGGCCGCCGTGGACTCGGCGGCGGCGGCGGTCGCGCAGGAGATCACCGTCGCCGAAACGACCTGCGCGGCGGCTCGGAAAGCCGGGCAAGCCGAGCGCGAAGCGCTCATCGCGGCACTGGACGCGGTCACCGGACAGCGCGACATCGCGCCCGCCGCGCCACCGACCCGCACCACGGACCGGGCCACGATGCCCGGGGCGCCCTTGTGGCGGCTGGTCGACTTCGCCGAGACGACACCGGAGGACACCCACGCCGGTATCGAGGCCGCGCTCGAAGCCTCCGGCCTGCTCGACGCGTGGCTCGGTCCGCGCGGCGACATCGCCGGCCATGACGTGTTCGCCGATCCCGAGGCGCTGGCGCCGGTCACCGGCCGGTCGCTGGCCGACGTCCTCGTTCCCGAGCGGGATACGGACGTGGCCACCGACGTCATCCGGCGGCTGCTCGCGGCCATCGCCGTCGGCGACCGGCTGCCGGTCGACGGCACCGCGGCGATCGGGACCGACGGCACCTGGCGGATGGGCAGTCTGACCGGCAGCTGGCACAAGGGCCAGCCCGCCCACATCGGCGCGCCGGCCCGGCAGCGCGCGCGGGAACGGCGGGCCCGGGAGTTGCGCGATCTGATCGCCCACCTGGACACCCGGATCGGCGCGTGGGACGCCGAACTGGCCGCCCTGCGCACCCGCCGGGAGGTGCTCGCGAACGAGCGCGCCGCGCGCCCTCCGTACGCGGTGGTCGCCGAGGCCACGAAGGAGCTGACCCGGGCGGAGTCCGACCTGGCCACCGCGGAAACAGTGGTCCGGCAGCGGGTTTCGACCGTGACGGACCGGGAACGGGAGGTTACCCAGGCCCTGCGCGAGCTGACCGGCCTCGCCGCCGAGAACGGCGTGCCCACCCAACGATCGGCGCTCGACACCGTGGCCGCCGCGATCGGCTCGTTCGCGGATCAGGCCGACGCCTGGCTCGACGAGCACGACCGGTTGGCGTCGGCCCGGCAGGTAGCCGACGCCGTGACCACCCAGGCCCAGCGCTCCGCCGAGAACGCCCGGGCCCGCGAGGACGAAGCGACCGAGGCCGAGGAGAACCACCAGACGCTCGCGGTGCGGCTGGAGGCGATCGAGAACGCGTTCGGCATGGACTACCGTGACGTGCTCGCCGAGATCGGCGCGCTGCGCACGACCCTGCACGAGCTCGGTGAGCAGCGGCGCGGCCTCAACCGCCGGCTGACCGACCTCGCCGGGCGGCTGGGCGCGCTCGGCACGCAACGCACCACGGACGCGGCGGTCCGCGACGCCGCCGCCGGCCGGCGGGACACCGCGGCACACCGGTTCCGCCACCTGGCCACCGGAATCCTTCCGGCCGACAGTGGCTTCGACGACCTGGCGGCCTTCGAGACCACCCTGGCCGCCTCGGCGGGGGTGCGCGCCGCGCTGGACACCGCCCGGCTGGTCGCGGCGGCGTGGCCGGCCATACCGCACGCGCCGAACAACCTCGGCGACGCGCTGCACCGGCTGTCCGAAAGCGTGCACGACTGCCGGGACACGCTGCGCTCACGCGCCGACCTCGACCTGGAAACCGACGAGGACGTGCAGGTCTTCACCGCCGTCGTGGACGGCCTGCGGGTCGGCGCGGCGGAGCTGTTGACCATCCTGCGCGGCGAGGCCGAGCAGAGCCGGCAGGAGATCACCGACCGGGAACGGGAGCTGTTCGACCAGACGCTGACCGGCGACACCCGCCGGCACCTCGCCGCCCGCATCCGCCAGGCCAACGAGCTCGTCGACGGCATGAACGCCCGCCTGGAACGGGTCCGCACCGCCTCCAAGGTCGCCGTGCGCCTGGTCTGGCAGATCGCCCCCGACCTGCCGCCCGGCACGAAGACCGCCCGGGACCTGCTGCTGCGGGACCCGGTGGGACTCACCGAGGCCGACCGGGATTCCCTGCACCGGTTCTTCCGCGAACGCATCGAACAGGCCAGGGCCGACGACACCGCGACCAGCTGGGAACAACAGCTCGCCCAGGTCTTCGACTACACCAGCTGGCACCAGTTCGTGGTCAAGGTGGACCGCGCCAACGGCGCGGGCTGGCAACTGCTGACCAGGAAACTGCACGGTGCCCTGTCCGGCGGAGAGAAGGCGATCGCCCTGCACCTGCCCCTGTTCGCCGCCGTCGCCGCGCACTACCAGGCCGTCCCGGAAGCGCCGCGCGTGATCCTGCTCGACGAGGTCTTCGTCGGCGTCGACAGCACCAACCGCGGCCAGGTGTTCGCCCTGCTCTCCGCGCTCGAACTCGACCTGATGCTCACCTCCGACCACGAGTGGTGCACCTACGCGGAACTGAGCGGGGTCGGCATCCACCAGCTCATCACCGGTGACGACGGCGACGACGCGGTGACCACCGCCCGCTTCACCTGGAACGGACACGCCCTGCTGCCGGTGACCCAGCAGCAGAACACGGCGGGCTGATCGCGCCGGCTCCCGCATATCGGGCTGGCGCTCTTTCTGAGCATCGTGCTTCACTCGGGACATGCCCAAAAAAAGCCCAGTAAAGGATGAGGTGGTCGCCGCAGTCGGGCGACTACTGCGGCGCGGGCTGCCAGTCACTCCGGCCACCGCAGACACGGCCCTGCTTGACCTGCGCGGAATCGTCGCCAGAGCGGTCGACCCCGCCGATGAGGCCAGCCGCACCGCGGCGCTGGACGGCACGCTGCGCGGCCTGCTGGCCCGGTTCCCGGACACTCGCTACGCATCGGCAGCGCAGGCGTTGTTCGGACTGCCGCCAGCCGTGCCGGGCCAGAACCTCACCATGCGCCGGAACCTGGCGGCCGAGCAGGCTGGACACGAGGGCCACCACTTCCGCAAGCGAGTCGAGCCCAAGCTGATCGAGAAGGTCGCCTGGGAGCTGCTGGCCGACGCCGAACGGTTCACTCGCACTCCGATGATCGCGCCCCGGCTGGCCCCCACCGCAGAACGACAGCCGGTCCAGGCCGACCCGTTCGCCTGGGAAGTCGCCGAACACGAGGAACAATTCAGCAGGCTGTGGTCGGCGATCTACGCCGGCAACAGCGAGTGTTTGCCCTGGTCGCGGGCCAACCACTGCTCGACGAACGATGCGTACAGATCCACGGCCCGCACAGGGCGGCCGACCAGCTTGGCCCGCTCCATCAGCTCCAACTGCTCGGTGATCATGCGAAGGGTGAGCGGTCGCTCGGCGATCTCGCGCAGGTTGTGCACGCTGTCGATCAGATCGAGCAACCTGTCGACGTCGGCGTCGGGCAGGTTGGCCCGCAGGTAGTCCCGGATCTGCCCGTCGTCGAAGGGGAGCATCAGCAGCGCCAGGTAGTTGCTCGCGGCCGGACCGTCGCGATGCTGCCCGGTGAAGTGGGTGGTCTCGTCGCGGATCGATCGGAAGTAGTGGGTACGGGAGGACAGCAGCAACTTGCTCGGGCGGTCCGGCCGGGACCGAGGTCGGCCGGGCTGGTCCACTGGGGAGGTCTGCCAGGTGCCCTCGGTGGCGCGCCACAGGGTCCGGGTGAAGTTCTGTCCCTGGTATGGGTCGAGGCGGACGAGCACCTCATCGAGACCGTCGAAGATCAGCACACAGTTGCCGCGGGCGACCAGGTCAAGCACCCCGTCCGCGGCCGGGCGGCGGTCCCGGACGTCGGAGGCGTCCAACAGCGCCTCGACGATACGGCGCAGGTTGGGGCCACCCCGAAACACGTCGGACGGGAGGTCACGCAGGTCGAACAGGATAGGCAGCGGCCCGCCCGGGTCGCGGTCACGTCGGTCGAGAAGCTCCTCGGTGAGCAGCTTGGTGGTGGTGGTCTTGCCCATGCCGACGTCACCGAGCAGAGCGCACAGGGTCGGGGCACTCTCCGCGCTATCGGTGGCCCACGTCACCAGCCGCTCCACAGCGGCCACCCGCCGTCCCACACCGCGCAGCGAGGCTCCGGACAGGGGACTCAGGTCTCGGTGTCCTCGTCGAGCCGCCGGGCCGCCTCGTACTGCCCCAACGCCCGCAGGTCGGCGGCCAGGTTGTTGGCCGAGATCAGGGTGTCGGGGTGCTCCGCCCCCAGCACCTGACGCCGCCGG
>JBOHHD010000055.1:0-3131 GCA_050700515.1 Pseudonocardiaceae bacterium | reverse complement strand
CCGTAGCTCATGCTCAGGACCGAAATGGCTGCTCAGCGGCCGAATCGGCGGAAAATATCGACCGCCGTGCGCCGAGGTGCGCAGGCCAGTCCGTTATGGCGGAGGGAAAAAAGTTCTCACCACCTTCTTCGCGAACCCGGTACTGATTACCGCCAAACTCCCCGGCAACACACCACAACACCGCTCGTCGGTTCAGCGGTGATCGAGGAAAAGTTGCCCTCCGCGCTGGAGATCGGTGATTACGAACGGTCGAGCTTGCCGCAGAATGTTGTCCTATGCGTGCGCGCAGAGCGACGCGGGCCGGGTCCGCACCGGCCATCAGCCCCGCTGGGACGACACCTCGGCGGCCGTGACTTACCTGACCCGACCGGGCAGGTGCCGCATCACCCGAGGAGAGGAGGGATCTCATGGACGAGTTGGATCTCGACGTCGCCATCGTTTGGTCGGGGCCGGTGGCCGAAGCGCTGCTGTCCAGGACCGATGACGGTTGCGACACTCGCAAGGACGGTGACTGCTGATCACCGGGTGACGGTCGGTCCGCGGCAGTCGGGCCCGCACACGGTGCGTTCGACTGCCGACGGCCCCACCTACCGGCCCGTGCTTCCGGCCGTTATGTTGCGGGCCGGCACCCACAACCGGGCTGTCGTGCCCGACTGGTGGCCCGCGCTGGGCGTGGACACCGAGCAGTGGCGGTCCTGGTTGGCCCAGGTCGCCGCCCAGTGGGAGGCGATGGAGGCGATCGCCCACGCCGGCCCGGCGCTGGCGGCCCGCGTCGCCCGAATCTGTCGCGGTGAGGCCGTGTCGCCGCAGCGGGCCCGACGTGCCGCCGAGGCCGTCGCCCGCTACCTGCTGCGGCTGGGTGGCCGCGCGACACCCTGCGGCCTGTTCGCGGGGGTGGCCCCCGTTCAGGTCGGATCGAGCACCACCGTGTCGTGGGGCGTCGATCATCAGCGGCACAGCACACCCGCAGTGCAGGACATGGCGGCCGCCGTCACCGCCGCCGAGAGCGACCCGGAGCTGCTGCGTGAGCTGCGCGTGCAGGCCAATGACCTGGCGATCTGGCGTGGTGGGCGGCTGGTGGTGGACGGCATGCCGCACCTGCACCAGGACCGCCCCGCCGAGGTGTCCGTCCGTGCCGGCACGGTGCTGGAGGCCGTGCTGGCCGAGGCCGCCCAGCCCACGCCGGTCCTGGGTCTGGTCGAGGTGATCGCCGACCGGTTCCCGCGCGCGACCCGCGATGGCATCGAGGCGATGGTGCAGGGCCTGGTTAGGCATGGCGTGCTGATCAGCGAGCTGCGCGCCCCGGGCACCTGCACCACTCCCGGCACCTACCTGCACCACCGGCTGGACGCGGTGGACGGCACGTCCTCGCAGCCGCCCAGCATTGACCTCTGTATCGATGCCGCCGTGCAGGTGCCGGGTCAGGTGGCCGAGGAGGTAGCCGAAGCCGGGCGGCTGCTGGCGCTCACCGCGGGCGACACGTCAGGACGCCGATCCTGGCGGGACTGGCATACCCGTTTCGTCGAGCGGTTCGGGGCGGGCGCCGCCGTGCCCGTGGGCGCAGCGGTGGACCCGGTGGAGGGTGTGGGGTGGCCCGAGCACCTGTTGCCCGACCACACACCCGACCCGCAGCCGTGGCAGCGTCGGGACCGGCACCTGGCCGCCCTGGCCCAACGGGCCGCGCGCCACGGCGCCGCCGAGGTCCACCTGAGCGCTGCGGATCTCACCGCGCTGGGCGCCGAGACCGGGTGGGCCGGCTGGGTGCCGCACCTGTCGGTGTGCGCCCAGATACAGGCCATTAGCCGCGCCGAGCTGGACTACGGCCGGTTCGATGTCGTCGTGGGGGTCGTGGGGCGCACCGGCGCGGCGCTGGGTGGGCGGCTGCTGGACCGGCTGCCCCTGCCACAGTCATCCGCCGCTATCGAGGCCTTGTCGACTCTGCCGCCTACCATCCACGGCGCGATCGTGGCGCAGCTGAGCGCACCCGCACGGCAGCTGGATTGCGATCCCCTCGGCCGAGTACCCCAAGTCACCCGCGAGCTGCTGCGCGTCGGGGAGTTCGGGGACGGTGGGCTGCGGGTGGCGGACCTGTTCGTCGTCGCCGATTCCCGACGGCTCTACCTGGTGGACCGGGACGAACGCGTGGTCGAGCCGATGGTGGCGCACGCTCTGGCCAGGCACACCCTGGCGCCGTTGGTGCGGTTCTTGGGGGAGGTCACCACCTCGACGCTGGGCCCGGTGCGCGGGTTCGACTGGGGGCCGCTGGTTGGGCTGCCGTGGCGACCGCGCCTGCGCGTGGGCCGCATCATCCTGTCTCCGGCCACCTGGCGACTGGATCCGGCAGATCTCCCTGGCCGGGACGCATCTCCGACGGCGTGGTGTACCGCGCTGGCCCGCCACCGCGAGGTGGAGGGCATCCCGGAGTGGGTGCACCTCGGCGACACCGACCACCGTCTGCGCCTCAATCTGACCCACGACCTGGACACCCATCAGCTGCGCCTTCACCTGGACCGGGCCGACGGGCCCGTCACTGTGTCCCAGGCCGCCGCCGACGAGGCGTGGGGGTGGATCGACGGCCACGCCCACGAACTACTGGTGCCCCTGGCCTCGAGCACCGAGCCTGCGCTGCGGCCCGCAGTGCTGGACCGGCTAGTGACGGTGACCGGCCGGGAGGTCAGCCTGCCTGCGGACGGGCCGGTGCTGTCCGCGCTGATCGACTGCGACCCCCGCGCCATAGCCACCCTGGTCACCCAGCGGCTTCCGCAGCTGGTCGAGGTGCTCGACACCGAGGAGCTGTGGTGGCTACCGATGCGCCAACCACGGCCGCACCTGCGGCTACGCCTGGCCACTGACGACCCCGGTGCAGCGGCTGCCCGACTGAGTTCTTGGGTGGCCGAGCTTCGCCAGGACGGGCTTGCCGGGGCGCTCACGTTCGACACGTTCCGGCCGGAGGTGGCCCGCTACAGCGCCGGCGCCGCTGACCCGACGGCGGCCATGGACGCCGTCCAGGCCGTGTGGACAGCGGACTCCGCCACGGCAACGGTGCTGCTGGAGACCACCCGTGATCACCCAGAGCTGGACCCGGATGCGGCTACCTGCTCCAGCGCGACCTGACCCACCCTCTGGTCGCG
>JBOHHD010000054.1:0-4709 GCA_050700515.1 Pseudonocardiaceae bacterium | reverse complement strand
ATCCATCATGGTGAACAGGTGCCGACGCTGCTGGGGGTCGGCAGCGAAGCGCTCGTGGACCGCGTACAGATCACGGATGATGCCGGCCCGCGTGCGGGCCGGCTCCCGACCCGGCGTGTGTCCGAACTCGGCATCCTCGGTGAAGGTGTCCGCGTAGGCTTCCAGCTTCCCCGAGTCGAGGGCCTGCATCTGCCGGGCGTAGAACTGCTGGACCTCGACATAAAGGTCACTGCGGGTAGTGGTGATGATGGACGTCATGCGAATCCCTCCGGTGGGCACTTGCCTGGGAAATGAGCACCCGGCGTACCGCTGGAGGCCACCGGGCAAGGACCGATCCGTTGCGACGGCCCACTTCACGCTGGCCGATCTCACTTGAACCTGACTCGAAAATGACCCGAAATATCCGCCCAGCACCGGCAGGGCCGGTCGCTGAGCCGGACTTCAGGACGGTTCGACCAGGCTTCGAGCAGGGCCCGCCAGGCTGGGAACAGCCAGGCACGGAGAACCACACACCATGGCGGACACCAAGCACCATGGCGGAGAAATGGAGCAATCATCGTGGAATCTACTCAGCGAGTAGCACTTGTCACCGGGGCGACCAGTGGAATGGGCCTCGAGATCGCGAAGTCCCTTGCCCAGCAGGACATCCGAGTTTACCTCTGCTCACGCCGGGACGATGCGGTGGCCGCGACCGTCAAGGACCTGCAGGATCAAGGGCTGGACGTGGACGGGCGAGCCTGCGACGTGAGCTCGGCTGACCAGATCCGCCAGTTCGTGCGTGCAGGGGTCGACCGTTTCGGTCCGATCGACATCCTGGTCAACAATGCTGGTCGTCCTGGTGGAGGAGCCACCGCCGAAATTCCGGACGAACTGTGGTTCGACGTCATCAACACCAACCTCAACAGCGTGTTCCTCGTGACCAAGGAAGTCCTCAACGCCGGCGGCATGCTGGCGCGGGGCACCGGCCGGATCATCAACATCGCCTCGACCGGTGGGAAGCAGGGAGTGATTCACGCCGCCCCGTACTCGGCGTCCAAGCACGGTGTGGTCGGCTTCACCAAGGCGCTCGGACTCGAGCTGGCCAAGACCGGCATCACCGTCAATGCCGTGTGTCCGGGGTTCGTCGAGACGCCGATGGCTGAGCGGGTACGCGAGCATTACGCCAAGATCTGGGAAGTGGACGAGGCCGAAACCCACGCACGTATCACCGCGCGGGTGCCGATCGGTCGGTACGTGGAGCCGTATGAGGTGGCGGCGATGGTCAACTACCTGATCGGTGACGGTGCCGGCGCGGTCACGGCACAGGCGCTGAACGTATGCGGCGGCCTGGGCAACTACTAAGCCCTGCGGCCTGCGGCGGTCGGATACGACGCGGCCATATTTCGGTTCAGGCGCGCCTGCCGGTGCGCACTCGGAATTCTACTGCTTCGGGGATGCACCTATCATGAGTGACAATACAACGGACCTATCAGACGACATCGAATCCACGCTCGGTATGGTCAGGGATAACGCATTGCAGCTGTTGTCCGCGTTCCCCCGACCGCCCAGTGTGCTGCGTGTCCAGGCGGGCGGGGTCCTCGTCGAAGCCGAGTGGCCGGTTGCGCCCGCACCCTCCGGTGGCGGCGCTCCGGTGAACGTCGTCGCAACTGTGGACGCCAACTCGGCTCCGTTCGACAACGCCATCGACGGTTCGGCCATCGAGAACGATTCGCTGCACTACCTGCGCGCTCCGGCGATCGGCGTGTTCTTCCAGGCACCCGAACCCGGCGCGAAGCCGTTCGTCGAGGTGGGCGATACGGTCGTTTCCGGCCAGCAGGTGGCCATTGTCGAGATCATGAAGCTGATGATCCCTGTGCATGCGGACGTCGATGGGCGGATCGTTGAAGTACTCAAAGCGAACGGCGAGACGGTGGAGTACGATGAACCACTGTTCGCCATCACGCCACTGGAGCCGTAAGCGACCGGCTCATCAAAGGAGAACGCAACCTCTCCACCTCGATGCTATCCATACTTTCCCGGCATAGCACATGACCGATCCGGTATTTCCGCATCGCAGGGTTCCTCACTAGGGTAAAAGGACTCGGTGTGGTGCGGAAGCACCGAGATGACCGGTTGAGGCAGCAGTGAGCCGGAACCAAACCACACTTCGACAAGGAGCCCATCATGATCGCTCGAGTTCTTGACGGCAACGCACCCCCCGTTGTCACCGATACCGGCCTGTTGGTCTTGCGTCTGGCGGTTGCGGCCGTGTTCATCGCCCACGGGTGGGGGGATGTGGTGGAGGCGGGGGTGTCGACCAATGTTCAGAATTATCAGGATGCGGGTATTCCGTTGGCCGCGGTGAGTGCGCCGTTCACCGCTTACCTTCAGTTGTTCGGGGGGATCCTGTTCCTATTCGGTGCGTTGACCCGGCCGATCAGCGCGGGTTACGTCCTCGTGATGGCGGGTGCGTTGTACTTCGTGCATTATGGTGAGTCGCTGGTCATGGGTCAGGACGGGAGCGGCTCGGGGTTCGCGTTCATGATGTTCGCGGCCTCACTCGCCTTGCTGATCGCCGGACCGGGCCGATTCAGCATCGACCACCTGGCCGCCAGTCGGATGGAGCGGGTGGGAACCGCCGGGGCCAGGCATGCCTGATCTGCTGCCCCGGAGTCGGGCCGTTCGGGCGCTCGCCGCGCTGGGTGTCTTGGGCATGCTGGGCATGACCGCGTGCGCCGGCGCCACCAGCACCTCACCGGAGAGTACCGGGACGGCCCGCCCGGGACAGTCCGTTCCGGACAGCGATGGCCTGCTGGCTCAGTTGCGCGGTGGCGGTGTGATCGTCGTCATCCGGCATGCCGCCACCGACCGCTCCCAACCGGATGCCGATGAGCGCACCGGACCGGACGCGGGGCCGGTGGACTTCGACGACTGCTCCACCCAGCGCAACCTCACCGAGGAGGGGCGCGCCGACGCCCGAACCATCGGCACGGCATTCCGGGAACTGGAAATACCCGTCGGAACTGTATGGACCAGCCCCTATTGCCGCAGCAGAGAGACAGCCGAACTGGCCTTCGGCCGCGCTGAGGTGATCGACGGCCTGGAGCGGTTGTATCCGCGACGCGACGAGGTGGCCGAGCGCCGCCTCAATCAACTCATCCGCGAACAGGCGCCTGGCGCAGACGATCCCAACATGGTCATCTCCGGGCACGGCGTCTATCCGAGTGTGCTGGCCCCGGCCGTGACAATCGGCGAGGGCGAGGCGGCACTGTATACCCTGCGTGGTGACGACGTCGTCCTCCTCGGTGAGGTCGCTCCTGATGAGTGGGCCGGCCTCGACTAGCGGACCCGCAGTCCATCACCACGCGGGTTCGGTCGAGAAGAAAAAGGCACAAGACAGGCTCCACTGGATTCTGCGCACAGCGATAGCTGCCGAGTTCATCGGTCACGGGGCGTTTGGCCTCATGGGCAAGGAAGGGTGGCTGGCGTACTACGAGGTGTTCGGCATCGGCGACGCCCTGGGCCGGAGCTTGATGCCGGTGACCGGTACCGTCGATATCGCACTGGGCGTCCTCATCATTGTCTGGCCCATGCGGGCACCGCTTGCCTTCATGGCGTTCTGGGGCTTGTTCACCGCAGCTCTGCGGCCGGCGGCGGGCGAAGGATTCTGGGAGCTCCTCGAGCGTTCCTATAACTTCGGCGTCCCCCTCGGCCTTCTCCTCCTGTGGGTCGATGCGTATCCACGGCACTGGTTGCGACGGATTCGAGAGGTCCCCCGACTCAGCGCGGCGCAAGCCGGGCGCTTGATATGGGTCTTCCGGGCGGTAATCGGCGCCTATCTCATCGGACACGGTGGCCTCGGCGTGTTCACCGATAAAGATTCGCTGATCGAAGGCTACGAATCGGTCGGCCTGACCAGCCTGGTGGCTGATCCACATGTTCTCAACGAGGTGATCGGACTGTTCGAGATCGGACTCGGCCTGCTCGTGCTCGCCTTCCCGGCCAACGGAGTGCTCCTGTTCGTCCTGGGCTGGAAACTGGGCACCGAGATGCTCCACGTCACGATGGGTGCCTACGGTGCTGTCTTCGAGGTGATCGAGCGGGGCGGGGCTTACGCGGCGCCCCTGGCCCTGATCTGCCTCAAGTCGCTCGCCACCACAACACGCGACCTGTCAAGAAGCCAGAGCGCCGGATTCCGGTGACCATCAAAAAGAGCAGAACGGGAAACGAAATCATGTCGGAACGCAACGTGGTAATCCCTGACAGGCACTGCGTCGGCCGGCGGGTCGACGCAGCGCTACCGCCTCTCCCGCGTGGCGGTCGGGTCGTTCGGGCACTCGTGATAGTCGCTGCCGTTGGCGCCGTGACGGCAACCGCCTGCACCGCCGAGCCCGCGCGGCCGGCGGTGACGCCGCCGCTGTCCAGCGCGGGGCCGGCGAACGATGCCACTGACGTGAACGGGATAGCGGAACAGATCATGCTCAGCGTCGTCTCGGTGGAGGCACGCCGGGGCGACAGCAGCGCCACCGGATCAGGATTTCGGGTAGCCGTCCCCGGCATCATTGTCACCAATGCCCACATCGTGCAGGACGCGGATGAGGTGTCGGTAGTCTTGCGGGACGGTACCCGGCGTCCGGCACGAATGCTCGGCAGCGCGCCGGACTACGACATAGCCGCACTGGAAGTCGATGATTCCGGGCTTCCGCCACTGCACTCCGGATCCGGGCTGG
>JBOHHD010000053.1:0-2189 GCA_050700515.1 Pseudonocardiaceae bacterium | reverse complement strand
CGACCGGCAGCCGGTGAAGGAGCCGCTGCAGACGGGCATCAAGGCGATCGACTCGCAGACCCCGATCGGTCGCGGCCAGCGCCAGCTGATCATCGGGGACCGCAAGACCGGCAAGACCGCAGTGTGCATCGACACCATCATCAATCAGAAGGCGAACTGGGAGACCGGCGATCCGAAGCAGCAGGTGCGCTGCATCTACGTGGCGATCGGGCAGAAGGGCACCACGATCGCGGCGGTCCGCCAGGCACTGGAGGACCACGGCGCCCTGGAGTACACCACCATCGTCGCGGCGCCGGCCTCGGATTCGGCCGGTTACAAATGGATCGCGCCCTACACCGGTTCCTCGATCGGCCAGCACTGGATGTACCAGGGCAAGCACGTGCTGATTGTGTTCGACGACCTGTCCAAGCAGGCTGAGGCCTACCGCGCCATCTCGCTGCTGTCGCGTCGTCCGCCGGGGCGGGAGGCCTACCCCGGTGACGTGTTCTACCTGCACTCGCGCTTGCTGGAGCGTTGCGCCAAGCTGTCCGACGAACTCGGCGGCGGCTCGCTGACCGGACTGCCGATCATCGAGACCAAGGCCAACGACATCTCCGCATACATCCCGACCAACGTCATCTCCATTACCGACGGGCAGTGCTTCTTCGAGTCCGACCTGTTCAACCAGGGCGTCCGGCCGGCGATCAACGTCGGTGTCTCGGTCTCCCGGGTAGGGGGGGCGGCGCAGGTCAGGGCGATGAGGTCGGTCGGCGGTACGTTGCGACTGGAACTGTCGCAGTACCGCGAGCTGGAGGCCTTCGCCGCGTTCGGGGCGGAGAACTTGGATGCCACCTCGCGACGTCAGCTCGAGCGTGGTGCCCGGCTGATCGAACTGCTCAAACAGGGGCAGTATGAGCCGATGCCCGTCGAGGAGCAGGTCGTGTCGATCTTCCTTGGTACTCGCGGGCACCTGGACGACGTGCCGGTGGCCGACGTCCGGCGCTTCGCCGCGGACTTTCTCGCCGACGTCCGCCGCAACCACAAGGACATCCTCGACACGATCCGGGAGACCAAGCAGTTCGGCAAGGAGACCGAGCAGCAGGTCGTGGCCGCGGTGCAGGCATTCAAAAAGGGATTCACCACTTCGGACGGTTCCGTGCTGGGTCAAGAGGCCGAGGCCGCGTCGATGGCGGCCGACGAGGTCGCCCGTGAGTCGGTCAGGGTCAACAAGCCTGCCCCGAAGAAGTGATGCGCGATGGCAGCCCAGGTCAGAGTTCTCCGTCGGCGGATCCGCTCCGTCCAGTCCATGAAGAAGATCACCAAGGCGAGCGAGCTCATCGCCACCTCGCGGATCGCTCGGGCACAGGCTCGGGTCCAGGCCTCCCGGCCCTATGCACAAGAGATCACCAAGGTGCTGTCCGCACTGGCCAGCGCCGCCGGTACCCTGGACAGCTCACTGCTGGTCGAGCGAGAGCATCCGAGTCGGGCGGCGGTGCTGGTCGTGACCAGCGACCGTGGCCTGTGCGGGGCGTACAACGCGAATCTGCTGCGGGCCGCCGAGGAACTGCAGGCGCTGCTGCGTGATGAGGGTAAGTCGGTGCGGCTTTACGTGATCGGTCGTAAAGGCCTCGGTTATTTCCGGTTCCGTCAACGGCCGGTTGAGCAGCAGTGGACGGGATTCTCCGAGCAACCCTCCTATCAGAACGCTGCCGATGCGGGCAAGGTGCTGGTGCGGGCCTTTCTCGCGGGGGCCGATGACGATGCGGGCGACCCTGGTGAGGACGGGGTCGAGGGAGTCGACGAGCTGCACATCGTCTATACGGAGTTTCGCTCGATGCTCACCCAGACACCCCGGGTGCGCCGGATCGCACCGCTGGAGGTGGAGTACGTCGATGCAGACGACGAGGACGCTACGCCGGATCAGCAGCGGCGTTCGGATGAGCTGCCGCCACTGTACGAGTTCGAGCCGGACGCCGAGGAGCTGCTCGGGAACCTGCTGCCGAAGTACATCAACACCAGGATCTACGCGGCGCTGCTGGAGGCCGCCGCATCGGAGCAGGCCGCTCGCAGGCAGGCGATGAAGGCTGCCACCGACAATGCCACCGAGCTGATCCAGGACCTCACCCGTGAGGCCAACCAGGCCCGCCAGGGCCTGATCACCCAGGAGATCAGCGAGATCGTCGGCGGCGCTGAAGCGCTGTCCGCCGTGG
>JBOHHD010000052.1:0-2659 GCA_050700515.1 Pseudonocardiaceae bacterium | reverse complement strand
AGGGTCGGGGGTCATGTCCACCGCCATGTCCACCACCCGCACCGCCGCGCCGACGGTCGCCGCCAGGACGTTCACCGCCGCGCCGCCGGCCAGGAAGGTGCCCACCATCTGGCGGGTGACTTCGCTGGGATAGGCGGAGACGCCGCGCGCGGCGACGCCGTGGTCCCCGGCGAACACCACCACCTGCGGCATGGCGAACGGGCGTGGCGGGCAGACTCCCTGGCAGGCGGCCACCCAGACACCCAGCTCTTCCAGCCTGCCCAGCGAGCCCGCCGGCTTGACCAGCCGACCGTGCCGGGACACCGCCTCCCGGTGAACCTGCTGATCGGGAGGTGTGACCGGGGGAAACTCCACGCGGTGCTCCTCGTGCTCGGTGTCTGCGCTCATCGGCTAGGGCACATCCTCCCTGGCGGTCCCTGTCTATCGCAGCCGTACGGGCAACCCGGCCACCAGCAGCCATACCCGGTCACATACCTCGGCCAGCTGAGCGTTGAGGGTGCCCAGCTCATCGCGAAACAGCCTCCCCGAGCGGGTCGCTGGCACGACGCCGAGCCCCACTTCCGTGCTGACCAGGACCAATCGGACCGGGCAGGCCATCACCGCCGCCACCAGCGCGGCGCATCGCGCTCGGCAGGCCAGCACGGCATCGAGGCCACCGAGCCAGGCGTCCGCATCCTCCAGCTCACCGGTCAGCCAGGTCGCCACGTCGTCGACCAGCACCGGAGCCGGGCCTGCGGTGCGCAGCGCGGCAGGCAGATCAGCTGGCTCGACGGTACGCCAGCCGAGAGGCCTGCGGGCGATGTGCGCGGCGATCCGCGCCTCCCACTCCGGGTCCTCCGGTGCCCGCCGAGCGGTCGCCAGGTAGTCGACCTGTGCCTGGCTGAACAAGCCCTCCGCATACCCGGATTTGCCCGAGCGTGCACCGCCGAGCACCAGCGTCCGCATCTACCGGACGCTACCCCCGACATTACGGTCACAGACCTTGACCATCGACAGCGCGCGGAGGAGAAGTAGGGGATGGCTCTGCGGTGGCGCTACGAGGACTCTCACGGTGCCCTGGCGCATGGTCCGGAAATCACGTTCGAGGACCAGATCGACGCCGAGGACTGGCTCAGCCGCGAATGGCAGGCCCTGCTCGCCGGGGGAGTGGAGGCGGTCACGCTGCTCAACGGCGCGGAGGAGGTCTACGGCCCGATGAGCCTGCGCCCCTGAGGCAGAGCCTGTGGGTTCAGCGGATCAGGGGATCGGGTCGCCGCGACCGACGCGGGGCTTGGGCACGCGTAGTTTGCGCAGCTGGGTTGCCCTGGTCATCGCATAGAACCCGAGGCCCATCCTGGATACCGAGGTGTCGGGGAACCGTTCGCGGACGCGGCGGTTGATGATCCGACCGAGCAGCACCCCCTCGGTGATCATCGTGATGAGCATCGCCATGGACAGCAGCGAGACGTACTGCTGCACCACCGGGGACGGCACCAGAATCACCAGCACCACCAGCAGTGCCAGCGGCATGAACAGACCGGCGATGTTGCGTCGGGAGTCCACCAGGTCCCGGACGTAGGCCTTGACCGGACCGCGGTCTCGGGGCAACAGGTACTTCTCATCCCCGGCCATCATCCGCTCGCGGCGCACTGCCGCGGCCTTTCGCCGTTCGTCCTTGGAGCCACGCATCCGGCGTAGCGCCTCGCGCTGGGTCTTCGGCGGAGGAGGAGCGGGGCCACGCTTACGGGCTTCGGCTTCCCGGCGACTGGGCGTCGGCCTACCCTTGCCGGGGGTCCGGGACCGGGAGAGGGAATCGTCTGAATCGGACGCTACGTCAGCCGCTGACTCCGGTTCGGAATCTGCGGCTCCCGGGCCAGTCTTGCCGCGCAGGAACCTCACGGTGACCAGCCTATGACAACCGATCGGGGGTAGCGTCGCCCGCTGTGCGCGTGCTGATCGCCCCGGACTGTTTCGGTGGGACGCTGACCGCGGTGGAGGCGACCGAGGCCGTCGCTCGGGGGTGGCGACGGGCTGTCCCCGCCGACGAACTCGCATTGCGCCCGTTGGCCGATGGGGGCCCGGGTTTCGTGGCAGTGCTGCACACCGCGTTGGGCGGCATGATCCACAGCCGGTGGGTTACCGGCCCGAGGGGTGAGCCGGTCCTGGCCCGGTGGTTGGAATACGAGGGAACCGGCTATGTGGAGAGCGCGCAAGCCTGTGGCCTGCACCTCGTACCGGCGGACCGGCGAGATGCTCGGACGGCGACCAGCCGGGGGGTGGGGGAGCTGCTCGCCGAGGTGCGTGACGCCGGCTTGCACACCGCGGTAGTCGGCCTCGGTGGCTCGGCCAGCTCCGACGGTGGCGCCGGTACGCTGGCGGCGCTCGGTGCGGTGGCCGTGGACGCCGAGGGCAGGCCATTACCTGATGGCGGTGCCGCGCTGGTCCGGTGTGCACGGTTGAAAGGGCGGGCCGAGTTCGACGGTCTTGGGCTGGTCGCCGCCGCTGACGTCACCAACCCCTTGCTGGGCAGGCACGGGGCGGCCGAGGTGTTCGGTCCGCAGAAGGGCGCCGGACCGCAGCAGGTACAGGAGCTGGAAACGGCGCTGACCCAGTGGGCGGACGTGTTGGAGACCACCACGGGTCGAGCGGTCCGGGAGTTGCCCGCCGCAGGAGCGGCGGG
>JBOHHD010000051.1:0-2904 GCA_050700515.1 Pseudonocardiaceae bacterium | reverse complement strand
CAACCCGCCACCCCTCGGTAACAGCCATATGCGTGCCCGCGACGACTTTCCTGGTCTGCTCGGTTCGGCATGCCACCAAACCGGCGAACATTCCTGGTCATCGCCCTGGATGTCCTCGGTGTGGAGTTCGCCGGGGCCGGCCACGCGGGTCTGGAGCGCATCGCGCGCCGGTCACCGCAACGTGATGCGCGTTCGACAGCACTCAAATCCTGCCGAGCTGCCGGTCAGCCGCTGACCGTGACCGCAGCCGCGCCGTCCGGTCTCCCGAGGCCACGCACGCGACCGGGCGGCGGGCAACCGTCCCCCTGTACTCCTGGAGACACCGGGGCTGTGGGTAATCCCGGGCCGCTGAGCTGCGCGGACAGACTCTGCGGTCATGGCAATCCCACCGGTGATCGGTGCACACTTCCCGCGGGCGCCGGGTCCTCGGCCGCGACCTGGGCGGGTCCAGTGGTGATCGAACTCGACCCGCTGTGGCGTCTGGTGATCCTGCTGGCCGCGTTCGGCGCGATTCCGCTGCTGCTCGTGCTGGGCTGGGTGGCCCGCCGGATCGGGGACTCCTGCACCGCCGTGCTGCTGCGCAGTTGGTGGCGCGGGTACTTCCGCCGTCGCCCCCACCACCGGCCCGCCTCGGCGCCGGTCGGTCCGCGGCGAGCCCGCCATGCTCTGCGCTCGGTCGGGCGTCACGCGCGGCGGGCTTCATGACCTGGTTCGTGGCTTCCCTCCGCGACGAGGACACCCACCTCGGCGAGGACAGCAGCGGCGCCCCGGTGACCGCCCGCTGCGGCCGTTCGTTCCGCCCCCTGGTCGCTTTGGCCGGAGCACCTCCCGACCCCCGGCAGATATGCCCAACCTGCGCCCGGTCACAGCAAGGCAACCCCTCGCGCTCATAAGCATAAGACAGTGAAATGGGCAGAACCGGCGCTCGCGGCCGGCCGCGGGCGAATCGCTACTGGACTCCTGCTTCGGTAATGGCTCCGGGTCGAGCTGCCTTCGAGAGTGTTGCTCCGCCTCTCGCTGACGTCGGTTTCGTCTCCGCCTACCTGCCATCTCGGTGTCCTCCAGGTTTGTGTTTGCGTCCAGGTCACGGCTGTGGCCGACTTCTGGAACCCCACAGTCCGACTTCGCCCTCCCTGGATGCAACAGGCCCGAGCGGCGCCCTCCACGAGCACCTACCTTGTCTGCATTACCGTCAGTCGTGATTCAGTAGCGTAGTGAGGGCTTGCTGCAGGCTCGGCAGCTTGTCGACGAGCACCTGCCATACCAAGGCATCGTCCACGGTTGAGTAGCCATGTATCAGGATGTTTCGAAAGGCCACGATCCGCCGCAGTTCAGGGATGTGGGAAGCAGTCTCTGGGTCTACCTTGGAGAGCTGGTTCAGGGCTTCGCCAATGATTTCAAACTGGCGCTCAACCGCCGAACGCAGCATCGCGTTGGACTGGTAATCCGCGAAAGACCGACCTTGAGCAAAGTCATGAACCAGTTCTGCTGCGCGCAGCGCGTCCCACAGATACTTTCTGGGATCAGGCCGCATACAGCGTTTCCCGGGTACGCATCACCTGGTCACGGAAGTAGGGATTTCGGATACTCGTCGCGCTGACGACATCGACTGGAAATCCCAGGATCCGCTCTAGGCCCTCCTGCAGGCCAAAATACGTCCCAAAGTAATCGAACCCCGGTCCGAGATCGAACTCGACCAGCACATCGACATCACTAGAGTCCGGGTCAAACGAGCCTCCGACCGCCGAGCCGAACAGATCGAGACGTCGAACCCCCAGCCCCCGACACAGAGCCTCAATCTCCGTTCGTTTCTGCTCGATCATCTCGTGCATGACCCACCTCCAGAGGAAGATTGTGCCCGATCTGTGCCGCGCCGTCGCGTATGACACCACCAGATACACGATGATCATTCTTCGTGGAGGACACCCGTCGGCGAACTATTCGGGACCAGCATAGGGGTGGCTACCCCAGGACAGCGCTCCCTCGTGCCACCAACCCGTTGGTGACCTCGGACGGGCGGGTCGGCAACCTGTGGCCACGTACCACGCCCCGCTGAGCGGCCACCAGCCCATGGCGCCTCGCGCGCAACACAGGCGCCCGACGTGCGCACGGCGCTGGTTCAGCGCGGTCGGCAACGCTTCAGCGACGTAGCCTTGCGTGGTTCGGAGGTTGACGTGGCCGAGCAGGACTGCGCCGATATCGACGCCGAAGGTTGTTCAGGATCGTTCCGGTGCTGGATTCCTTCCCGATATGCCCGGCCTGCGCCCAGTCACAGCAGGTAACGCCTCGTACCCGTAAGCGATGAAAGAGAAAACTGAGCAGAATCGGTACTCGCCCGAGCACCATGTGTGACAGCGTGTCGGGGAGTAGGTCACGGCGGCCTACCCGGTTGCGGTGGTCAGCGGGGGAGGTGCGGTGGCCAGGGTCTTCGTCAGCCATGCCGGCAAGGACCTCGCGCTGGCCGGTGAGGTGCACGGCTGTCTGGTCGAGGCTGGTCACGAGGCGTTCCTGGACCAGGATCCGCGAGATGGCCTGGTGGTGGGCGAGCAGTGGGAGCAGCGTCTGTATGAGCGGTTGCGTTGGGCCGATGCGGTGGTCTGCATAGTCACTTCGGCTTATCTGGCCTCCCCATGGTGCACGGCCGAGGTCGGCGCCGCCCGTAGTCGGGGCAGCCGGTTGCTACCGCTGCGCGCCGAGCGGGGCGTGGTCCACCCGCTGCTGGCCTCCACCCAGTACACCGACTACCTGACCGGCCCGGCCCAGGCCCGGACCGCGCTGGTCGAAGCGCTGCGGCAGGTCGACCTCGGCTGGCCGCCGGACCGTTCCCCGTTTCCGGGACTGCGCCCGTTCGAGGCCGAGCAGCACCGGGTGTTCTTCGGCCGCGCCGAGGAGGTAAGGCAGCTC
>JBOHHD010000050.1:0-11838 GCA_050700515.1 Pseudonocardiaceae bacterium | reverse complement strand
CCGGGCGGGACACCGCCGGGGCGGGCCCCGCCGCAGGCGGCGGCCTCCGCGGCGACCAGGGCGACGGCGAGCACCGGGTCGAGGGCACCGGCGTCCCCACCGTCGGCGCGCTGCAACCGGACCGGCCCGAATCGGTGCCATCCGGTCGCCGAGGCGTGCCGGACCTCGGTGACCAAGGCCAGGCCGGTGGCCGGCAGCGGCAGGTGCAGCGGTCCCGAGCACACGACAGTGCCGGTTTCCCGGGTCCAGCAGCGCAGCAGCGCTTCGAGGTGGGCGTGCTCGGCGACGGCCCGGGGTGTGCCGGTCCGTAGCGGGTCTTCGATCCTGAGCGATGTCATCCGGTCTCCTCGGCATGGCCGGCGGCGAGCACGGCGTCGAGTAGGGTGTCGATGTCCTCCGGCCGGGCAGCTGGGTTGAGCAGGGTGAGTTTGAGGCATACCGATGGTGGCTCCGCAGGCCCGTTCAGCGCCACCGTCGTGCGGCCGATCAGCACCTGGCCGCTGCGCAGCAACCGGCGGCGCAATTCGGCATTGAGCCTGCTGTCGGCCCCGGGTTGCGAGCCTCGGTAGCGGAAGACCACGGTGGTGAGCTCGGCGGGAGACACCAGTTCCAGCATGGCCTCGGCGTCGATCCGCTGTTGCGCGTGCCGGGCGAGACCGTGGCAGATGTCGACCATCTGCCCCAGCCCGCTGCGGCCGTACGCGAGCAGCGTGGCTGCGATCTTGAGGGCGTCCGCCCTGCGCGTGGTCTGCAGACTGCGTCCGAGCAACCCGTCGTAGCCGGCCTCGCTGTCGTCGAGGGGGTTGAGGTAGCCGACCTGGTAGTCCATCGGTGCGAAACTGGCGACGTCGCGGACCAGCACCGCACTCGCCGGGGCGGGCTGCCAGCCGATCTTGTGCAGGTCCAGGGTGACCGAGTCGGCGGTCTTCAGCCCGGCCAGCAGCGGGGCCAACTGGTCGGAGAACAGGGCACCGAATCCGTAGGCGGCGTCGACGTGCATCCACACCCGGTGTTGGGCCGCGACTTCGGCGATCTGGGGAAGCGGATCCAGGCTCCCGAAGTCGGTGGTGCCTGCGGTGGCCACCACCGCGATCGGGGTGCAGTGCCGGCTCAGCTCATCGAGCCGGACAGACAGCGCATCCGGTCGCATGCGGTACCGGGAGTCGACGCCGACGGTGTGTACCGCGGCCTCGCCGAGGCCGAGCGCGGCGCAGGCGCGCCGCACCGAGAAGTGTGCCACCTCGCTGGCCAGCACCACCGGCCGGGGCAGCGTGGCGACCCCGTCGCGGCGGACATCGAGACCCCGTCGGGTGGCGGCATGATCCCTGGCGAGCAGCAACGCCAGCAGGTTGGACATCGATCCACCAGGGGTGAGCACTCCGCCAGCACCGGCCATCCCGGCCATCCGGGCGAGCACCTCGATCACCCAGCCCTCGACGGCGAGCGCGGCGGGTCCGGAGTCGTAGGTGTCCAGCGAGGCGTTGGCGGCCGAAGCCAGGGCGTCTGCGGCCACCGCGACGGTCAGTGGCGGCGGTTGCAGGTGCGCGGCGGCGTGCGGGTGGTACAGGTCTAGCCCGTACCGGGCGTGCGCCATGGCCAACCAGTGCAGTGCGAGGTCGGCTCCCAGACCCTGCTCGGGTAACTCGGCGGGCCCGAGCATGGCCTTGGCGGCACCGAGCACCTCCCTGGGGGCACCTGACGGGAGCGGGCCACGAGCCGGACCTTCCTCGAGCATTCCGGCCACGGTGCGGGCGATGAGGCTGGTAAGTTCGGTCAAACCCTCGGCGCCGCCCGCCAGTGTGGTGGACGGCACGGCCTGCGCAGCGATATCTGTCTCCCTGTATTCGGCAGACGGTACAGTGAGTCGGGATGAGGCCGTCGCGGCCAAGATCACGGAACCTCCGCAGGGTTCAGGGTGAAACTCGATTTAGGCCAGGCTAACCACAATAACGTGATCGGCTGTGGTCAATTGAGTCCCGGTAAGAACCGGTGATAGTGCCTCATCGCAAACGGATCCCACCGCCCCTACCCCCTGTGCTGCGCGATACCCTGAGCGCCCATCACCGGCGTGGCCTCGGTCTGGCCGCGACCCGGTTTCCCGCCCGTAGCAAGGAGGGCATGTGTCGGCAGGCCAGATTGCCGCGCTCATCGCCGCAGGTGCGTTCGTCGTGCTGGTCGGCCTGCTCGCCGTGCCACTGATCAAAATGGGTCGGACGCTGGACGAGATGTCGATGGCGATCCGCAAGGCGAGCGAGGACACCGACCCGTTGCTCACCGGCGCGAACACCACGGTCACCCAGGTGAACACCCAGCTGGAGCGGTTGGACGGGATCACCGCGAACGCCGCCTCGGTAACCGGTAACGTCTCAGCGCTGACCTCGCTGTTCACCGCGACACTGGGTGGGCCGCTGGTGCGTGCCGCGGCGTTGTCCTATGGGCTCAGCAAGGCAGTACAGCGCCGTCGCAAGTCGCGCCGGGAAAAGGAGCTGCGCGGCGAGCAGCGGGGTCGCGAGCGTCGACGAGTAGGGGGTCGCCGGTGAAGCGAATCATCTGGTTCAGTCTGGGTATCGCCGCCGGAGTCGCGGCGAGTCGCAAGGTCAGCGGGGTCGCCCGACGGATGACTCCGGCCGGAGTGGCGGAGAACGTCGGCGAGGCGGTCCGGGAACTCGCCGCGGCGGTCGGCTCCTTCGGGGCCGATGTGCGCGCCGGGATGGCCGAGCGCGAGGCGCAACTGCACGCCGCCGTGTCCGGACGTACCGGCATCGACACGGCCGCCTCCCGGCACCTGGCCAGTAGCGGGTCCGGTTGGACGCCGCCGAGCGCAGTGGGTCGGTCGGACGGTTCCCGAACCCGCTGGACCGGCGGATCGCGGGCCTAGCGTGCAAACCCACGAGATCCGCCAGCGGTTCCTGCTGCACTTCGAATGCGAAGGCCACCGGGTGGTGCCCAGCGCCTCCCTACTGCTCGATGACCCGAACCTGCTGTTCGTCAACGCGGGAATGGTGCCCTTCAAGCCTTACTTTCTGGGTCAGGCGACACCGCCTTACCGTCGCGCGACCTCGGTCCAGAAATGCGTGCGCACCCCGGACATCGACGAGGTCGGCAAGACCACCCGGCACAACACGTTCTTTCAGATGGCGGGCAACTTCTCCTTCGGGGACTACTTCAAACAAGGGGCCATCGAGTACGCCTGGCAGTTGGTGACCGGTTCGCAGGACGCCGGTGGTTACGGGTTCGACCCACAGCGCATCTGGGTGACCGTCTACGAGAACGATGACGAGGCCGAGCGGCTCTGGCGGGAGCTCGCCGGGATACCCGCCGAGCGGATCCAGCGCCGCGGCGGCAAGGACAACTACTGGGATATGGGCGTTCCCGGACCGGGTGGGCCGTGCTCAGAGATCTACTACGACCGCGGCCCCGAATATGGTCGCGAGGGTGGCCCGGTGGTGGACGAGGACCGCTATCTGGAGATCTGGAACCTCGTCTTCATGCAGGACGAGCGCGGCGAGTGCAGCCCCAAGGAAGGCCACCCGGTCGTCGGCTCGCTGCCCGCCAAGAACATCGACACCGGGATGGGCGTCGAGCGGGTCGCCTTCCTGCTGCAGGGCGTGCACAACGTGTACGAGACCGATCTGGTGCGTCCCGTGATCACCTGCGCCGAGCAGCTCTCCGGCCGCCGTTACGGCGCCGACCCCACCGACGACGTGCGCTTCCGGGTGATCGCCGACCACGCGCGCACCGGCGTCATGCTCATCGGCGACGGGGTCACCCCCGGCAACGAGGCGCGCGGCTATGTGCTGCGCAGGTTGCTGCGCCGCACTGTGCGCTCCGCGCGCCTGTTGGGCGTGACCGAGCCGGTGCTCGGCGAGATCACCGCAGTGGTGCGGGACACGATGGGCCAGTCCTATCCCGAGATCGTGACCGACTACGAGCGCATCGAGGCCATTGCCCGAGCCGAGGAGGAGGCATTCCTCGCGACCCTGTCCGCCGGGTCGCGGATCTTCGATCTGGCGGTGGCGCGGACCCGTGAAACCGGTGGTGTGCAGTTGGCCGGGGACGAGGCCTTCGCGCTGCACGACACCTACGGTTTCCCCATCGACCTCACCCTGGAGATGGCCGCTGAGGCCGGCCTTTCCGTCGACGAGGCGGAGTTCCGCAGGTTGATGGCGCAGCAGCGCGAACGGGCCAAGGCCGATGCGGCAGCCCGGCGCAGCGGGCACGGGGACCTCGGCCAGTACCGCGTCGTGCTCGACGCACACGGTCGCACGGACTTCCTGGGCTACACCGACCTGACCGCCGAGGCCCAGGTGGTCGGCCTGCTGCTGGAAGGGGTCGAGGTGCCCACGGCGGGCGAGGGCAGCGCGGTGGAGGTGATGATCGACCGCACACCCTTCTACGCCGAGGGTGGAGGACAGCAGGCCGACGCGGGCCGGTTGGTCGGTGACGGATTCGTCGTCGAGGTCGCCGATGTGCAGTCACCGGTGGCCGGGCTTTCGGTGCACCGCGGCACCGTCGTCTCCGGCGAGGTCACCCTGGGGTCGCCGGTTCTCGCCGAGGTGGACATCACGCGCCGGCAGGCCGTGGCCCGAGCGCACTCCGCGACGCACCTGGTGCACTCGGGTATCCGCAGGGCGCTGGGTCCCAGCGCCGCGCAGGCCGGCTCGCTCAACGCCCCGGGGCGGTTGCGATTCGACTTCACCTCCCCGGGCGGCGCGGTGCCGCCCAGCGTGCTGGCCGACGTCGAGGACGAGGTCAACGAGGTGCTGCTGCGCTCCCTGCCGATCACCGCCGACGTGATGCCGATGGCCGCCGCCCGCGAGCAGGGAGCGATCGCAATGTTCGGCGAGAAGTACGGCGACGCGGTGCGGGTGGTCACCATCGGTGACTACTCCAAGGAGCTCTGCGGCGGAACCCACGTGCCCAACTCCGCCGACATCGGTCTGGTCAAACTGCTCTCCGAGGCCTCCATCGGTTCCGGGGTGCGCCGGGTGGACGCCTTGGTGGGCCTGGATGCGTTCCGTTTCCTGGCTCGGGAGCACGTGCTGGTCACCCAGCTCGCCGAGCAGTTCAAGGCCCGGCCCGAGGAGCTGGTGGAGCGCATCGGGGGGATCACCGAGCGGCTGCGAGCCGCTGAGCGGGAGCTGGAGCGGCTACGCGCCGCCGCGGTGCTCGCCTCGGCGGGCACGCTGGCCGAGGCGGCCGAGCAGGTAGGCGGAACCGCGCTGGTGGCCGGTGCCACTCAAGAGGGGATCAGCGGCAACGACCTGCGGGCACTGGTCACCGATGTCCGGGGCCGGCTGGGTGAGCGCCCGGGGGTGGTGGCCCTCTTCAGCGCCGATCCCTCGGCGGGCAAGGTCTCCTTCGTTGTCGCCACCACCGCCGCCGCACGTCAGCGCGGGCTCGCGGCGGGTGCCCTGGTACCGGTGTTCGGGCCCGCCGTCGGTGGCCGCGGTGGTGGTAAACCGGATCTGGCCCAGGGCGGGGGCTCCGCGCCGAGCGGGATCCCCGCAGCGGTCGCGGCACTGCGGACCGAGCTTGCCGGACGCAACGGCGCGTGACTACCGCCCCCCGGATGGGCCGTCGCCTCGGGGTGGATGTGGGGGAGGTCCGGGTCGGCGTAGCACTCTCCGATCCATCCGGGGTGCTCGCGACACCACTGGTTACCCTTAAGCGTGATCGGCGGGGCGGGGCGGATCTGGCCGCGCTCGCCGCACTGGTGGTCGAGCACGAGGTGGTGGAAGTGGTGGTCGGGCTCCCGCGCACGCTGGCCGGGCGGCACGGCCCAGCCGCACGCGCCGCGTGGGACTACGCCCGTGCCCTCGCCGAACGCCTCAGCGCCGGGGTTCCGGTGCAGCTGACCGATGAGCGTCTCACCACCGTTTCGGCGACCCGAAAGCTGGCTGAGCGGGGCGTCCGGGGCCGTAAGCAGCGCAGGGTGGTCGACCAAGCGGCCGCCGTGGAGATCTTGCAGGGCTGGCTCGACACGCGATGGGGCACCGGGGGCGAAGCGGAGGAAACGCCTTGAACGATGACCTCGGGCTGTTCGAGGGCACCACTGACGAACGCGGCCGTCCCGCGAGCCAGAACGCCGGGCGAGGCGAGCAGCGCCGCCTGTTGCGCCGTCGGCGTCGTATCGTGCTCGGCGCGGCGCTGATCGTAGTGGTGCTGGTGGTCGGCTCGATCTTTTATGGTGTGCGCGAGTTAAGGGAACTGCGGGAAGTACCCGACTATGTAGGCAGCGGCACCGCGGAATTGGTGATACAGATCGAGGAAGGCCAGAGCCTCAGCGCGATCGGGGAGACCCTCTTCGGCCGTGGTGTCGTGGCCAGCGTCCGCGCCTTTGCCATTGCCGCGGAGGCCGACTCGCGAATGCGTGCGGTCCAGCCCGGCTATTACCAGGTGCGGGCGCGAATGTCCGGCGCTGCGGCGGTAGCAAGGCTGCTCGAGCCGTCGGCGCGGGTAGGGAGTTTGGAGATCCGCGGCGGGGAACAACTCGACGACGTCGGCCTGCCGGACGGCACGGCCGTTCCCGGGCTGCTGACCGAATTGTCCCAGGCCAGCTGTGCCGTGATCGCCGGAGCGAGCACGTGTGTGAGCTCTGAGCAACTCCGCGTCGCCATGGGTCAGGTCGAGCTCGCCGAGCTCGGGGTTCCCAACTGGGCCGCAGGCCCGATAGCTCGGGTGGAGCCGACCCGCCGCCTGGAGGGCCTGCTGGTGCCGGGTCGCTATGACGTGCTTCCAGGCAGCTCGGCGGCGGAGTTGTTGGGACAACTCACCCGGACGTCGGTGGCCCGGTTACTTACCAGCGGACTACCGGAATCGGCGTCGCGCACCGCGTACAGCCCTTATGAGGTGCTGATCATCGCCTCGATCATCGAGCGGGAGGCCATCGAGCCGGACTTCGGCAAGGTCTCCCGAGTGATCTACAACCGACTCGCCGAGGGATTGCCGCTGCAGATGGACTCCACCATCAACTATCCGCTGGATCGCCCGCAGGTACGGACGACGGGCAGCGACCGGGCCCAACCCGGCCCCTACAACACCTACCTCAACACGGGGCTTCCGGTGTCCCCGATCGGGGCGCCGAGCGTGGCGGCTCTTGCGGCCGCGGTCGATCCCGATCCCGGACCCTGGCTCTACTTCGTCAAGTGCCAGCGAGAGGGAACCTCCTGCTTCTCGGTCACGATCGAGGAGCACACGGCGGCGGTCAGCGACGCGGTGACCAGAGGAGTTTTCTGAGCGACTGTCCACACCTACTCCCGTTGTCCACAGGCTACGGCGGCAGCGGTGCCGCGCCCGGCGAACTCCGGACAGACTTGGTGGGTGAGTACTGTGCTGGCGGCTGTGGCGGGAGCGGTGGCGGGTGCCGGGGGCGCGGAGCTGCTGCGCCGGATACCGCGCGGGGTGCGGGTTTCCGTACCGGTCTGCACTGTTCTGGTCGCCGCATTGTGGGCCGTGATCTCCGTACGCGCCGGCGAGCTTCCGGGGTGGTGGATGCCGATACCGCTGGCATTGGCCTGGGCAGGGGTACTCCTGGGCAGCGCCGACGTCGTTGCCCGGCGATTACCGGACCTGCTGACCCTGCCCGCGTACCCGGTAGCCGCTGGGCTGCTGGGAGTCGCCGCGTTCGGCTCCGGGAACCTGGATCTGCTTGCCCGGGCGTTCGGGGGCGCGCTGCTGTGGGCTGGCGGTTACGCCGCGGTGCGGGTGATCTCCCCGGCAGCTTTGGGGGGTGGTGACGTGAAGCTCGCGGGTAGCCTCGGCGCGCTCACCGCCGCTGCCTCGTGGCCGGGATTTCTGCTGGCCGTACTGGCGGCCACCGCGCTGACCGCAGCCATCGCCGGACCGGCGCTGCTGCTCGGCCACCGGGACCTCCCGCACGGTCCAGCGATGCTCATGGCGGCCTGGTTGACGGTCCTCCATCCGCATCTGTAACCGATCTTGGGGCTCGTCCCGTTCCCTTCGACATCGACGATCAGCAGCCAGGGCCAGTTCTCGTAGTTCCCTACTGGACGTTTTCCTTGACGTCCACCTCTCCGACAGCGCCGAGCGCGCGGGCTGCTTCGGTGGCCATGGTCGGGTCGGGGACCTTCCCTGCTCAGGCGCAGCGGTCGAGTTGGGTCAGGGGGCAGATGTCGCAGAGTTCTCTGATCCCGTGCAGGAGTGCTTTGCGGTTGGCTTGCTGGTCAGAGGGGGAGTGGCCAGCGGTGTGGGGAGTCGGGGTGTTGGTGCCATACGTATTGCAGTGCGGTGTGGTCAGTGGCGGTAACACCGAAGGTGGTGAGGTCAGGTTGGTCGAGTCGTCGCCAGGTGAAGTAGCTGGATTCGATGGTGTCCCAGAGGCGCTGCGGGCCGCCTTGGGTCACCGGATACAGCCCGTCGTGGTGGGGATGAAGGCGGGTGGTGAACCAGCTTCCGTCGGTGCAGTGCCCGGAGAACTCCGCGTTGTCGGGCACGAACCCGCGCAGGCGCCGACCCGCCAGATGCAGTTGGGTCATGAAGTGCAACGACCTGTGCTGGGCCACCAGGGTGGGGGAAACGGGGGTTGTTCCGTGGTGGGGGTTGCGCTGGTCGAGCACGCAGTCCCAGCTCTCCCCGTCACGGTGGGGACTGCTCAGCCGGGTGCGCATCGGCATGAAGGCTCCGGGCAGGTTCAGAAACAATCCTTCCACCGCGTCGTGCTCGGTTTTGGTCAGTCGCAGCAGACACCCGTCGATACTGCCCCGCAGGTCCACCACGATGACCCCACCGAGGGTGAGCTGGGAGATCCAGGCAGGCGGGATGTGATCGGTGGCCGCGGTGACGATGATCCGATCAAATGGTGCTGCCGCAGCAAACCCGGCCGCGCCATCCCCAGCATGCACACCCGGATGCCACCCCAGATCAGCCAGCGCGTGACGGGCTGCCGCAGCCAGCGCCGGGTCCAGCTCCACGCTGGTGAGATTGTGGGCTCCGGTGCGCTGGCACAGCAGCGCGGTGTTATATCCGGTGCCGGTACCGATCTCCAGGACGCGATGTCCGGGCTGAAGATCCAAAGTTTCGAGCATCCCGGCCATGACGGTGGGCATTGAGCTGGAGCTGGTGGGCGCCCCCGCCCGATCGACCAGGTCAGCCGCCGGGGTGAGCTGCACGGTCAAGACCTCATCGGCGTAGACACCGCGAAGCCACCGGGCACGCTGGGCGGGATCCGCCCCGTCCACCATGACCTTGTGGCCGGAGTCCGAGCGGCGGTAGAAGCGGGGAACGAACGCCTCCCGGGGTGTGTGCTCGAAGGCCCGCCGCAGCCAGGGGCTGCGTACAGCCCCGCGAGAGACCAACCCCTCGACCAGTGCCCGGCGGTAGGCCGCTGCGGGTCTCACACCGCCCCCACCAGCTCCTCGGCGATCGCCTCGGCGATCGGAAGCCCACATTCCTCGGCAAGCCACCCCCACTGGCCCGCCGGATTACATTCCAGAAACCACCACCGACCATCAGGGGTGACCGAGAAATCGAAAGCTCCGAACGTGAGCCCGAACATACGCAAGTAATCCCCCACGCCACGGCGCACCGCATCAGGTGTCCTACACACCTCGTATCGCAGCTCGTCATATCGACAGCGCCAGTCTACGTTAGCTTCGAGGCTTTCGGTGTGGACCGCCACCGCAAAGCATCGGTCCCCGACGACGGTGAGGCGCACGTCGAAGGCTTTGGGTATCCATTCCTGAAATAAGTGGCAGCACAATCCTACCGTACTGTCATCCAGGTCGTCGGCGGTCAACCGTGAGGTGTAGATGATGCGCACTTCATCTTGTTCGGTAATCACCCCTGGAGACAGTGACTTGTAGACAAGTCCCTCACACACCTCGGCTGCGAATTCGCGTGCCCGGGCGCCGACATTTGTCACCAAGGACCGAGGGACATTCAATCCACATTGGGCAGCAATCCGCAGTTGGCGAGGTTTGTAGCACGCATCGGCCACCACTGCGGGATGATCGATCCACCGCCACGGCTGGGCATTGAGCACACCTCCTAGTCCGTAGGTGCACTCCAACGTCGCGAAACGACGCTCAGGCGCCGATATCCCTGCAGGGAACGTGAACTGGGCCGGTTGGCGCCGGTAAACGCTGTGCACGGACTCCAGATAAATTCGACGGCCACGGCTGATCAGCCAGCCGGGCGAGTCCATGCGCTCCGGCGTAGCAGCCAGAGACAGTGTGCGCGGGAAATCGGCTGTGTCGATCCGCGCAACATCGGCCGCACGGGCTAGCAATTCGTCAGTGACCAGATCGGCCGTAGCATCCTGGGCCTGCGCAATCACGAGCACAGTCTGGCCGCTCACTCCTCATCCATCTCAACATAATGCTCAGTGTCTGGTTCGTAGCCTGTCGCCTCACCGTCACTAGTAATCTTCGTTGGCTTGGTCCTGGTCTTGTTTGTCGGTTTCTTGCTGTGCTTGCCGTACTCGATCGGGCGCACCGCATATCGCAGCCCGAACGGACGGGTAGACGGCCCAGAAGACAGCGCCGAGCTCGGCGTGATCCGTCCCTCGCTTGGTGACAACGGAAACCGGTTGGTGAAAGGCATCAGTGGATCAGGCATCCCGCCGTCGTCCGGCATCGGAACCTCCTTACTGGTCGTCGGCAGCTGTGGACAATCGCAGAAACGCGATGTGCATGGCCAGCTCCTTCTCTTGAAAAGGGTTCAGTAACTCATTTGCCGTGTTTGTCTCGAGTTGCGTTCCGCTGGGCATTGGCTGCATGGACAGATAGACAGATAGTGGTATTCTCCCCTTTCCGGCCCGGAGTATCAGGCAGTGGTGTCCGAGTCGAGGTGAGGTGGGGCGGGGGCAGGGTGGGTGATGAATCCAGCGAGGTCATCACGCAAAGTGGTCAGGGTGGGGGAGGTCAAGGCGGCACGCTGGGCGAGCAGAGTGTGCAGGGAGCGAGCCCGTACGATGATCGGGACGGTGCGGTACTCGGCGGTGGTGGCGTGCAAGATGGGGGCGAGGTGCTCACCGACCGCATCCAGTTGCCCTTTGCTGAGGTAGGAATGCGCGAGAGCGAATCGGGCGCCAGCGATGTGCGTAGGTCTGGGCCGGCCTTCGGCAGTGAATTCGTCCGCGGCGATGCGTGCCCAGTCCACGGCGGAATCGAGATGCTCGGTGCCGCCGAGAGCGTAGTGGGCTTCACTTGCGTACATGGCAGCTGATGGGGGATCGAAACCGAGGACCCCGGCCTCGTCGGAAGTGCGCTCGGTGGGGGCGGTCTCGGCCAGGCCCAAGGCGCGGGTGACCTCCTCAGGCCGGTTGCGGGCGGCGTTGATCCGGGCGAGTTGGCTGCTCAGCCGGAGCAGAGTGGTGCCGCTGGTGGCATCGGGCCGGGCGGCCTCCATGAGCTCGGCTGCCTCGTCGTAGCGCCTGTCCCAGTAGGCGATGTTGGACTGCACGAGGCGGATGTAGACCCGGATCGGGGTGTAGCCGGACATCTCGGCGCAGTGCAGGGTGGTGCGGGCGTGGGTATTCGCGGCGTGCGGGTGGCCCAGGTCGAAGGTGACCATGGCCAGCATCGCGGTGATCTGGCTGGCGATCTTGTACAAGGCGGCGGTGTGGTGAGGCTGCTGGTGGCCGGCGATGAGGCGGAACACGTCGTCGCGGGCGCCGACCAGCCGGGCGTAGGTGGTGGCGGGGGGGTCGATCTGCTCGCCTCGGGCGAGGTCGGCGACATCGGCGCTCATTTGTTCCAGGTCGGTGTCGTCGACGTTGGTGGTGGCGCTCCAGCGGCGGAACTGGGCGGATTCCTCGGCTGTCATCCTGACCTCCTCGCGGACCGGCACCCCCCGGGCGTCGCAGCGCACCAGGCG
>JBOHHD010000049.1:0-1729 GCA_050700515.1 Pseudonocardiaceae bacterium | reverse complement strand
CTGCGTGCCTCATCCAAGCCCAATCCACAATCATCAAGGGATTCGTGCTCGCCGAGCTGCAGCAGCTGGGAGGGGCGCCAAGAAGGTCTGGGACTCCACCGCTAAGGCAAGCAGCAACCCAGATGAGGCAGCAGAGACTGTGGAGGCGATCACGATCTCGTGGAGAAGTGGGGCAGCAACCTGAGAGGAAGTGCGGGTGGGGTCAGTGGGTCGGACCCGATCAGGCTGAGATCGGACGAGGGAGTACAGGTTGCTGCCCGTTGCATCCGAAGATCGAAGACCCGGTTGATCCCAGACAACGAGTGAGGCCGTCGCTGTGCCCGCCCGTTGGGCATGTCACGGCTCTCCGTCATAGTTGCGCAGCCAGAGCGAGATAGGGCGTTCGGACCCCGCGCCGTGCTCGGCGTCCAGCCCAGCGCTCACAGCACATTCACCATGATCAGACCGGCCTCGGTCAGCCGGCGAGTCCGCTCGTCCGCCTTCTCGATGAGCGAGCCCAGCAGGTCGTCGGCGATCCCAGCATTGACGAGGTCACTGTCCGGCCAAGCCAGCGCCGTCAGCTTCCTGACGTCAGACAGTAGGTTGCCCTCGATTGCTCGGACCGGGATGTCAATGACGATGAGTCGTCGTTCGAGGCTCGAGTCGTGGATCGCGACCGCCCGGATCGTGGCACGATGCGGTGCGTTGAGTGGGAGATCACGCAGTCTTGAGTGGACTCCCTCCGCCATCACCATCAGGTACGGGATCATCGCCTGGTGGCCACCGGACAGGTGCAGGACCACCTCCCAGTCGCCGCGTCCGATCTGGCCGGCGGTGTCGGCGACGAGGCGCCCGACCGCCCCGAGCGATCTCCACGTTGCGCTGGTCGGCTTGCGGATACCCAGGTCCAGATCGGGAACCCGGCAGACATACACGTCGCCAGGCTCGAGCACCGGCCTCCCGGCGCTCAGTGGCTCGTGCAGGTAGCGGATGGCGGGCTGGTAACGCGCGGCGAGCAGGGTGGCAGCACGCAGGCCGTCCTCGGTATCGGTAGCGATGAAGACGCACGTCTCGCCGTCGACCACGCCGTACCGGCGCTCAGCGGCCACAGCTGCCATCGACGTCCACTCCGCCGCCATGGCGGGGCCGAGCGCCGAGACTGTTCGCGGCACGTCGGTGAGGCCGAGGCAGTCCAGGTCCAGCTCCTGATTCCGACCGGTCGCCTGCCGAAGCGCCTCGCTGACCGTGACAGCCAACCCGGGCAGCTCATCGGCCACGAGCGCCGACCGCAGTTCGGGCAGCGTTCCCCGCGCGATCTGGTCCAGCAACGAACGTCCGACCGGGATGACGTGCAAGACCAGCATCTCAGGTCCGCACCTTCCTCTCCTCGGTCTGAACTTCTCGGCTGAACCCCGATGTACCCGCGGCAGGCGGGATACCATAGCGTCGCCCTTCAGCCCCTGCATGCGGTATCGGGCAGGCATCGTTGGCTGCACCGCCGTTCGCGGCGCTACGCCGCTCGCTACCCTGCTCATGGCGCACCTCGCGCCCGGCCCCCGTAGCTCAGCCGGATAGAGCAAGCGACTTCTAATCGCTAGGCCGCAGGTTCGAATCCTGCCGGGGGCGCAACACGGAAGCCAGAACGTTGATCGGCTCCGACCCTTGTGATTGTCGTGTCATCAGCGGGAATTTTGCGCCAGCAACGCCTCGAACTCGCCTACTCCCTCCGCTCCGAGAACATCGATATACT
>JBOHHD010000048.1:0-8245 GCA_050700515.1 Pseudonocardiaceae bacterium | reverse complement strand
GGCCCGGATCGCACCCGGCGACCCGGAAGTCGTCCACCTGTGCAGTACCGGGTCGCAGGCCCGTGACGTGGCGCTGACGCTCGCCCAGCGGGCCCGGGTACCGGGCAGATCCGAGGTGGCGCACGTGTCGCGGATCCCTGGTGAGCGGCGGGTGCCGTTCGGGGACACCGGCGCGTTGGCCGACGCGCTGCGCAGCCGGCGGATCGGGACGGTCATCCTGGACACAGCTGGGATCGACCCGCCGCGACCCGGTTACCTGAACCAACTGCGCCGGCTCTGCGACGAGCACGAGGCGCTGTGGATCGCGGACGAGACGAACTGCGGAATCGGCCGGACCGGACGGTACTTCGCCTTCGAGCATGCGGGGGTGGTGCCCGACCTGGTGGTGGTGGCCAAGTCGCTGGCCGGCGGTGAGGCCGTGGTGGGCGCAGCGATCGTCCGCGGTCCCGTCCACCGACGGGCAGCTCCGGACGCGGTGTCGACGAGCCCGCCGGGCGACACCGCCCGGGCATGCTGCGCCGCGGTCGAGACACTCGCCGTCCTCGATGACGAGGACCTCGTCGGCAACGCCGAACGCACCGGCCGGTACCTGCTGCGCCGCTTGGCAGGGTTGCGCCAGTGCTACCCGCACCTGGTGAGCGCCGTCCGAGGCAGGGGCCTGCTGGCGGGCGTGCACCTGCCGGGAATCACCGATGTGATCGGCACCCTGCTGCTGGCCGAGCACAGGGTGCTGGTCGCGTTCAGTGATCACAACCAGGACCACAGCCAGGACCACGATGTGCTGCGGCTGGAACCACCGTTGACCATCCGGCCCGAGTACGTCGACCATTTCGTCGACGCACTGGATGAGCTGCTCAGCCGGGGTCCGCGCCGGCTGGCAGACGACTACCGGCGCGCGGTGCGCACCTGGCGACCGGACCAGCTCGATCCGTACCGCGAGAACGACTAGCCGAACACGATCCGAAAGAATTCCCCGGCCAACGGCCACACCCCCGGGACCAGGAATACTCCGCACCCGACCAGCACCGGGAACACCACCCCTTGCTCGAACCAGCCATTCGTCTTGAACGCCAGCCATTTCGGCAGCGCCACCCGCACCCAGCGCCGCTCGTTGTCCGTACCCACCCGCACCCGATACAGCGGGGCGAAGGCGTACAGGCCGGCCTCGGTGACCAGGTCCCCCAACACGTGCGTGACCATCCCGATCAACACCGCCAGCGCCACCCAGGGAGCCAACGACCCCAGCCCCGCCGCCCAGTCCCGGCTCACCCCGTCCGGCCCCACGCTCAGGCCGATCGCCGCGAACCCCACCCCGACCAGCACCCGGCTACCGAGCCGGTCGACGGCCACGAGCACGCAGAACGCGATCACCATCCCCACCGCGACCGGCCCCAACCAGGAGCCGACCGGCGCCCCGTCCCACCCGGCCACCTCGCCCACCGCCCGACCGAGCCCGGTCAGCAGCCACGGCAGCAGGGCGAGCACCGCACACGGCAACGGCAGCAACGGCAGCGCGTGCGTCGCGCCGCGGTGCGCCCCCCGGCGACGCGGATCGCCCGGACCCCTGGTCACCCGATACACCCACCGGGCGTAGGCCTGCACCAGGTCGGCCAGCCGCCCGGACACCGGACCGAGCACACGCGAGGCCGACGAGTCATCGTGGTCCAGGTCGTTGAGCGCCGAAGCGCCCGCGGTCACGCAGCCGAAACCCACCACGGCGGCCGGAGGCAGGCCGAGTAGATGCCCGGTGAGAGCACCGCTGCACCATCCGGACACGACGTGTGAGCGACCCATCACCGGGTCGCCACATCCTTCGACGGCATCACTGGAGCTCCCTGGCTGGACCGGATTGCGCCTCGATCCTGCGGGCACGCCGGCCGCACCCAGGGCGACGACACGCCGGTGCGGCGATGCTGCGGCAACTCCTCCGCGAGAGCCGCTACGGTGGGGCGCTACGTGGTCGCTCTCCGTGCGATTCGTGGCTGATGGCTTCCCCTGATCACGGAAACCATGTCCAGAGCGCGGCGCGCCTGCCGAACATTGTGGACGCGGAACACTCTGGCCCCGAGCCAGGCGCAGACGGCCAGCGTCGCCAGGGTTCCCTCGAGACGTTCCCGCACCGGCAGATCGAGCGATTCACCGATGAAATCCTTGTTGCTGACGGCCACCAGTACGGGCCAGTTCCCCGAGGTCAACTCCGCCAGCCGTCGAGTCACTTCCAGCGAATGCATGGTGTTCTTGTTGAAATCATGCCCTGGATCAACCAGAATTGAGGCGGGTGGTACCCCGAGAGTGACGGCCCGGTCCGCGAGCCCCGCTACGGTCGAGCGCACATCTGCCATGAGATCGGGGTAGTGAAGTCCCCGAGCCACCGTTCTCGGAGTCAATCCACCCGCGTGCGTACAGACCAGGCCGGCTCCGTATTTACCGGCCACCTCGGCGACGCCAGGATCGAATCCTCCCCAGGCATCGTTGATGATGTCCGCTCCCACGGCGATTGCGGCCTCGGCCACCTCGGCTCGCCAGGTGTCCACACTGATGACCAGGGTCGGGTGGCGCTCACGAACGATGCGCACCAGACTCGTGACCCGCCGAATCTCCTCGGCCGGAGATATCTCCGGGCCCGGGGCGGCCTTCACACCTCCGATGTCAATGATTTGCGCGCCGTTTGCCACGGCATCATCCACCGCGTTGACCGCGTCGGGCAACCGGTCGGCCGAGCCTTTATCGTAAAAGGAGTCGGGCGTTCGATTCACTATCGCCATGACGACAAGCTCGTCGTCCGAGAACTCCCGCGATCCGAATCTCAACGTCACGTCGCGTCGCTTTCGTCGCTTCAGCGGGCAGCGCACACCATCTCGACCGGAGTCAACGTGCCGTGCTCTATGCCGGCATACATATTCTTGATCTTCACCAGTGCATCCTGGCCCATGACGAGGTGCAGACCCAGCGGCGGCGGCTCGCTCTCGGCGATCTTGGTGAGCATCCCCCGCAGGAAGCCGATCGCGAACTCCCCTCGATCACGCTCGACCTCAACCGGCAGACCGGCCTCGGACAACAATTCCCGATAACGCTGTGGTGATGCCAGAAAATTTGTGTGAGGGGTAGCCGCCCACGGCAGGGGATAGCTGAGCTCGCCCGATCCGGTTTGCATGATGTCGTAGACGCCGAAGCTGCCTCCGTCGGCCAAAACGCGCCGCACCTCGCGGAATACCGCTGCCTTATCCACAATATTCATCCCGACGTGCAACATACAGGCGCGGTCGAATGTATTCTCGGTGAACGGCAGATCTGTGGCACTGCCCTGGTGGAAATCCGCGCTGTCCGCAAGCCCGCTCCGGCGGGTCAGCGACGAAGCCACCCGTACGTACTCCTCGGTCAGATCAACTCCGACCACCTCGACCCCGTGAGTCCGGACCATATAACGGGCAGCACCCCCCAACCCGCTTCCGACATCGAGTACCCGCAATCCCGCTCGTAGCTTGAGCTGATCGACGAGCTCCACCGTCGCCAACCGGCCACCGATGTGGAACTCATCAACCGGCGCCAATTGATCGGGATCCAGCCGTTCCGGATCGACACCTATCAGCGTGAGTGCATCAAGTATTCGTTTCTCCAATGCCCCCTGCGAGTAATGCTCGACGACAGCATCTCCGGCCATCAAACCCACCACCTCGCCTAGGCCAATATGGCTCACGCGGTGAGCATTTTACACAACGGCCGCAGAGATTCCGGCCCGCTCCTGGCCCCCCGGCTCGGCGCCAGGTGTACCGGACCGGCCGCAAACGCTCGACCTGGGGTCACGGGGTCGAGCGGTCATGGCGTGCGCCGACCGCCGCGCGGGACGAGATCGGCCACCCCCCGGCCGGCGGCCACAGCCGTAACGCCAGGAAAGCCCCCGACGATAGCCAGTTAGCCAGATAGGCAAGGCTAACTTTGGTGAAAGTATCCTCAGGAGTGAATTCAGCGTGCCGGCCGCCAAGAACCTGAGCGGGTACCAGGCCAGCCACGGACTGCTGTGTGAGGAGCTACGCGGATGGCTGGTGAATGCTCTGGAGCGCGGCGTCAGCACCCCGGACGGCAGCGAGCCACCTCGGTGGCGGGAGTGCGCTGTGGTGTATTCCCTGCTGCGTGTCCACGTAGTTGACCGAAAAGGTCGGTGCCGCCTGTGTCGCTGCCCACAGGTGATGTTCGGACGACGGCGCCGGAGGTGTCGGGTGCATGTGGTGGCTAATTTCTACCTGCGTCAGCCGGAGGAATTCGTCCGCTCCCACCTGGCCGGCGAGCTGGACGGGAGCGTAAGCCAACCCAGTCGGTGGCGCGAGGCGATCCGGAAGGTCACGTCCTGACTGATGCCCTGGATCGCCACGGCCAGGGTCACCTACTGGTGGGGGCGTTCCAGTCGACAAGTTGGACGATGACGCCGTTGGGATCGCGGACCTGGAAGGCGCGCTCACCCCACTCCTCATCGGTCAGCGGCATGGTGATGGCCACCCCTTCGGCCTGCAGACGAGCCAGTTCGCCCTCGAGATCGTCGACGACGAAGGCAAGGATGACCCCGGCCGTGTGGTCGTCACGCTGATCCGCAGGCAGGCTGGGTAGGCCGCGGCGCAGGAATACCACGTTCATACCCGCGTCCTCCCGCGCGAGGGACGCGAAGCCGTCGGCTGCCATCTCCTCCCGGAAACCGAAGTGCTCCATCAGGAAAGCGCTGGACGCCGGAACGTCATCGACATTCAGCGAAACGGCAGACGAAGTGATCTTCACGTTCGCTCCTTCCCAGGGGAGGTCGACACAACGCCGACCGGAGTAACAGAAATACCGTACCTAGTACAGCGTATCACGTACGACGTGTACGGTGCCCGGACCATCTGTTCGATGATCGACGATGCGGTCGCCGGGATCAGAACATGATGGTCCATCCCTCCCTCTCGGTCTGCTGGTTGGTGTAGGCGACACCGTCGATCTTCAGCCCGGCTGGATTGAGTGGGGTGACGGTCTCTCGCTGCGTCGCGGGATCTACGTGGTTGACCAGGGCCGCGATGATCCGCACGAGGTGATCCGGCTCCGCCGGCCCGGGAACGCGGCGGGGCGGTGAATGTCATGAACCCCGCTGCCCGGCGAAAAGCCGAAGATCCTATCCGAGCGGCCCTTCTCCGGTCCCCATTGCTCACCGAACGCATACAGCCGGGCGACCGGATCGACAGCCACCCGGAAATCGGTGTCCCCACCCCGGACCCTGATCTGAAAGTGGGGGCTGTCAGTCCCACCCTCGGACCGGCTCTCCAGCACCCGGCCGGTGAGCACCCCATAACCGGTCAATGGCATCGCTCGGCCCCACCGTCATTTCCGGAAATTCTGAAGATCGGTACGGGCTCAGCGAAGTAACGACTCACTTCGCTGCCAAAATAGCCGATAAAGGACTACTGTGACACCATCACCCGTCGTTGTTATGTAGCCGGTCAGGATTTTCCGCCCTTTACCGAACTCCGGTGGCAGCCAGGTGATCCTAAGCTGGGTCGGCAATCGTCTGATGATCGATCCGGCAGGTCGCCACGATCTGGTCGCAAAGGGCCGGCGACGTACCGGCAAAGATCGTCCGCGGTGTGAGCATCGCCGGAGCCATCACCGGCCTGTGGGTTTGCGGAGCGGTGGGCCGTGCTTGGCACAGGTTCTACGTATCCAGGCTCGCCCCCGATCACTCTGTACTAAACACAAGGCAACCGGATCCGCCGACAGCAACGCCGACGAACATCCGGCGCGCGATCGCTCGAGGAGGCGGACAACACCATGACAACGAATGAGATCACCCGGCTCGACCTTGCCAGATGCCCGGCGTGCGGCGTGGCGGCCGAGGTCGTCGACCGGTTCGTACTGGACAGCACCGACGGCCCGCTGGAGCACGTCAGGGTGCACTGCGCGCGCCGCCACTGGTTCTCGATACTGACCGAGCACCTGGCCGCCGATCCGCTGCCTACCCCGCTCGGAAAGGAGCCGGTCTATTGGCCGGCGGTACAGCGGGCGAGCTGAGTCACAGGTTGCGCAGTACCCGGTCCCGCCAGACGATCATTGGCGTTTCTTCGGGCCCGACGCCGAGCTGGCCCAGCAAGATCTCCGTGGTCGGGCCGTCTCCAAGGTCGACGTGTGGTCACCGAGCACCCGGACGCCTCGCCGCTCGTCCGTGCCATAGCCTTCGACCATGGTCATCCGAGCGGCCAGTACGACGGAGAACAACTCAACGGGATCGCGCGTAGTCGGCGGGTAGGTCCCGATCATCTCGAACCCGATCAGGGACGCGGCCCGAAACAGTCCGGCGGCAGCGATCCCCAATACCTCGACGGCGGACATGTCACCACCTGCTCCCAGCCAGGTCTGTACGTGTTGTGCTGGCCGTCGAGGGCACCGACCTATTGCTGATCATCCACCGCCGAGGACGCCGAGAACATTGCCGTCAGCGGCAGGGCCGCTACCGGGGCCGCTGACGGCGTCGCCGACGGTGACGGCGCTGCCGCCATGACCGCCGAGGTTGCCCAGGACGTTGCCGAGGGTGCCGGTCTGGAGCAGGATACGGGCCGGCAGCAGTTCCACCTGTTGGCTGCAGATCTCTGGATAGCTCACTACGTCAGACATTCATATCCCCTTGAGTTGGGTGGAGAAAAAAATTCCGGTGGGTCAAGCGCGGAAACATCCTGTTGTGGCGTCCCCGGCTGGACACCGCCTATTCTGATGAAGGGATGAGGTCGGCGGCAACCGCTGCCGTACGCAAGTCCGCGAGGCCATCTACCTAATACTGAAGCGGCAGTTACCGAACGCGTCCCCGACCACAGGTGAACGGTTATTCTCTTCGCTGGGGTTAACACCTCACCAACCACACAGAGAAAAAAATGCGGTGCGTCGACCGATGAGGGCGCTCCTGCGGCGGGACGAAGCGGTGAAGATGGCCCCGACCGGACGTGCAGGCCAGCACCAGCACCGCAGCACGCAGGACCAGCGGCCACGAGGCGATGACTTCCCTGATGAGCTGTACCCACGCCTCGCCCGGGGCACTACGGTTGTCCATGTGGTGCCTCTTCCTGTCCACACGGTGAAGAGCGATTCGACACCTGCGCGGACCCCTGTACCAGCAAGGGTCCGCGCTCACAGCGGCGCCGACGACGCTCCAAAGCTATAGACAAGAGTGACGCATGAGAGACCAGAAATCACGATCTGTATTAATGGTCTCTCCTATCCGGATGACAGCTTGGGCTAGCTGGAACGAAATGCACGCCTGCCACAGTGCTTACGGTACTCTCGCCACACGGGTGAGCCATCTCCCGCTATTGGTCTCGGATCATCGGGCCACTGCTGCCATCTAGCTAGCCGCAGGTGACGGTCTGTTTACCCAAAGGGGCACTCCACTTTTGGGCTGTATCCGCATGCGCAGAGAACCTTCCTCGGCACCCCGGCCTCCGTCTCCGAGCACGGTTCGGTCCGGCGACACACGATAAACGAGGAGGCCACCCCGGTGACGGCTGACCTGGGTAGCACGAAACGCCGCCACCCTCCAGACGGTCATTGGCTCCTCACACCGGCTGCGGCTGCTGGGTTCTGTGCGTCGGCAGCGCACCCACGCCGGCTGGGAGGTCGTCGCACGGTCCAAAGTCCGACGCCGGTGAGCGCATCGTGGCCCTGGGACGTGGGCACGGTCGCCGCGTTGCGCGCACCGGCGTGAGCAGGTCGCCAAGCGGTTGGCGTGAGGCCCGGCGCGGGTGGATTCAGGCAAGGTGTTCATCGGCGAGAACGGAAAACCGCCCGCATCCGGTCGCGATCTCCGAATCCGTTCCATGAACTCGTGATCAAGGCCGATCTCCCGCCGGTACGGCTGCATGATCTGTGCCACAGCGCGGCGTCGCTGATGTTGGTCGCCGGGGTCGATCTGAAGGTGGTGCAGGAGACGCGCGGACATTCCTCGATCACGCTCACCTCCGACACCTGCACCTCGGTGTACCCGGCGGTAGCCACTGCTGCAGCCGACGCGGTCGCGGCCCCGGTGCCCCCAACGGTCGGTACCGATGTTGTCACACCGTCGTCACGTCAGGGTGTGGACGCTCAATCAGAATAGGTAACCGCAGGTCACAGGGTGGGCCGCCTGGGGATCGAACCCAGAACCCAAGGATTAAAAGTCCTTTGCTCTGCCAGTTGAGCTAACGGCCCCGGAGGCTGATGGTAGCCAACCCGGCGTTCCCGCTGGTGGCAGGTGGGTGGT
>JBOHHD010000047.1:0-5546 GCA_050700515.1 Pseudonocardiaceae bacterium | reverse complement strand
GTCCACTGCTGAATTCAGCCCGCTACCGTCCCCGCGCGCGGGGGTGAGGAGACATCGGGCGACTTCGCCCGGGAGCCGCCGGTACCCCTGCTCACTCAAGGTGGACCACACATAACCGGAATGCTCTCCGGGGGAGAGACCTCACCGGAAATCGCCCACGTCAGTCGGGCCGAGAAGATCGTGCGGGTTCCGGCCATGACAATCACCTCATCGGTGTCGACGACTTCCTGGGGTTACGGGTGGCTACCCGCTGCTCATCCCGGCAAACTGCGCACGGCTCGCCACCTTTCTTCAGCTCCGCGGTGGACGACGGACGCGATAACTGCAGGGGTGTGGCACGATCCGCCCAAAGGGGTAACGGTGAGGTATCCGATTGGCCCCTTCGCCGTCTGTACCGTTGGAGCGGCCTTGTCCGCGTCTGCACGAGCAGCCGGGCCATGGTTGATCGGGAGACGCGGTCGAGGTCTTTCCGGAAGGGAGTACCGAGCGTGGATGACAACGTTGCCGACCTCGTCCACGCAGCCGTCGACGGCGACGAGGACGCGTGGCGTCAGCTGGTCGAGCGCTACCTTCCGCTCGTCAAGTCGGTGATCCGCTCATACGGCCTTGTCGGGCAGAACGCCCAAGACGTCAGCCAGATCGTCTGGTTGCGACTGGTTGAGCACCTGAAAGACCTCCGGCAGCCGCAGGCTCTGCCGGGGTGGATCAAGACGACAACGCGCAACGAGTGCATCCAGCTGCTCAGGAGCGCACGGCGGACGGTACCCGTCGGCGCATCGGTCGAGCTGGAGACGGCGACGTCGGGCGACCAGGAGCCGGACACGGACCTGCTGCGCACCGAGCGGCACCAGGCGCTGCTCGAGGCGCTGGCGGAGCTTCCCGAACATCAACGCAACCTGCTGGTCCTGCTGGTGGCCGACCCACCGCTGTCGTACGCGGAGATCAGCCGCCGACTCAGCATCCGGGTCGGCAGCATCGGACCTACCCGGGCCCGGGCGCTGAACAGGTTGCGGGAATCCCCCGCCATGGCCGCGTTAATCAAGATGAATACGGAGGTAACACGATGACCACACCGCTGCCCATCGATGACGACCAACTCCTCAAGGAGTTGGGTGAGGCGCTCCGGCGCGCCGGGCCGATCACTGACGATGACCTCGTTCAGGCCACCGGCGCGTTCACCTGGCGCACGGTCGACGAAGAACTCGCCGCTCTGGTCTTCGATTCCTCGATCCACGAGCGAGCGCAGGTACGCGGCGAGACCGTTACCGGTGGGCGCACGCTGATCTTCGAGGGGGACACTGTCTCGGTCGAGGTCGATGCCACCCCCGACGTCCTGCTGGGGCGGGTGGTGCCGCCGGGACGCGCCGACATCTCGCTGATCACCTGCCACGGCACGGCCGACGAGACCACGACGGACGACATGGGCTCGTTCGTGCTCCCCACCGCGCCGTCAGGACCGATGCGGCTGCGGTGCCGGACCACCACGACACGACTGGTCACCGACTGGATCCGGCTGTAGCCCTGGCTGGGCCGCCACCTGGGCCGGGTTTCGGTGCTAGCCATGAACTTCAGCCCCAGCGTTGTGGGCCGCATACTGGACTGGGCCGAAGGGCAGTTCGAGCCGGACTGAGGTCCCGCCGCCGGGTGCGGGACCGATCTGGCAGTCCCCGCCGAGTTCGGCCGCTCGCTCCCGCATGGAATTCAGGCCGACTCCGGCGCGGGCCGAGGACGTAATGCCGATCCCGTCATCGATGATCTCCACGTACAGGGCGCCGTTGCGGCGCACCCTGACGTGGCAGATTGTTGCCTGGGAGTGGCGTGCGACGTTGGTGAGTGCCTCGGCGACGATGCGGAAGGTGGCGACCTCCACCGCGGCTGGCAGCCCTTCCAGGCTGCCGTCGACTTCGCAGCGCACCGAGAGCCCGTCGGCGTTGAAGCGTCGACATTCGGTGTGCAGCGCCGCGTCCAGGCCCCGGTCCAGCGCCGGGGGACGCAACTCGTCCACGAGTTGGCGCACCTCTGTGGTGCACGATTTGAGGTCGGTGGCGAGCGCGTCGAGGATGCTGGCCGCTCGGCTGTCGTCGGTGGGTGGCAGGAGCTTGCGGGCGGCGCGGACCTGCATCGACATCCCGGCCAGGCTCGGGCCCAGCCCATCGTGCAGATCACGCCGCAGCCGACGTCGCTCTTCTTCCCGGGCGGTGACCAACCGTTCCCGGGAGGTCTGCAGGTCGCGATTCAGCCGGGTTGCCTCGGCGGCGACCGATGCCTGCAGCGCGGCGTCCCGCAGGAGTCGGCGTTCGTGGCGGGAGAAGCGGCTGCCGGTGCTGCGGCGGGCGATGATGAGCCGGCCGATGTGTTTGCCGTGGGACACCATGTCGAAGGACTCGGTCATGTTCAGTGGCCTTCCGTGTTCGGCCACCAACACCGGGCCGTCGTGCTCCTGGAGTTCGACGGCGACATAGGGGACCTGGAGTGATTGCGCGATGGTCCCGGTGACCAGCGGCATGACAGCGGTGGGGTCGACGGTGCGGCCCAGCACCTCACCGAGGCGGGCGATGACGAGGTAGGGGTCGTCGCGGTCGCCGTAGAGCAGCCGGTCCACCCCCCGCTGCACCTTGCGGTGCAGCGGTTGGAACGTCACCACGACCAGTCCGATCGCCATCAACGATGAGGTCTCCCTGGGCAGCAGGGAAAGCACGTTGCTCAGGATGATCACGATGGCGACGAAACCGACCAGGACCAGCGCCGTCATGAGTAACCAGACGATCGTCCGGTTGACGATGAGGTCCACGTCGTAGAGGCGGTAGCGCAGGATCGCGACGGTCATCCCGAGCGGAATCGCGATGGCGGCGGCGATCGCCCAGGTGCCGACGATCGCCCAGGTGCCGTGGAACTCAGTAAAGTTGAGGGCATAGCCGACGGGGAACACAATGGCGCCCGGTAGCAGGCAGGCCAACTGCCGACGCAGGTCGGCGTCCGCATGCCGCCACCGATACCACAGCGACCCCAGGGCACCCAGGGCGCCGATCAGCGTCAGCAACACCGCACCCACTCCAATCATGAAGAGCAACTGTGCCCAGGGTGCGAGCGGCGTTTGGTAATCAGTGAGAAACGCTCGTGGTTGGTCGAACGCGCCCACCGCGAACGTGATCGTGGCGATGGCGGTCCCGGCCAGGATGACCCCCGCCACCGGTCGCCAGCGTGGCGAGGGCACCGCGCCGTCGGGAAACAGCAGGATCGCGAGAATGATCAGCCCGGTGCTCGGCCACCAGCCCCACTGGGACAACCAGGCCAACGGAAGCCAGGCCGGCCAGCTCGCGGCCACCAGGTAGACCCCGCCACTGAGCCCCGCGGCCGTCATCAGCCGGCCGACGGGGTGCCGGGGAATACTCATGAGCACGAGCCAGCCCAGGACCGCGAACGGCACCGCGAGCCCTAGGATCACTGTGGAGGTATCGTCGCGTACGCTGCTCCCGCCAGTCCACTGGCCGACAATGATGACCGCCACGCCGAGTGTCGCGGCGACCGCGATCGCGAATTGGCGCCACGCGAGCAGTCGCACTCCGAAGTATTTCATCGCAGCCATCCAGACCGGGCTTCGGTGCTATCCTCAATGACCCACTATCCGTTTCCATGCACCCTGCTCGGGCTCGTCATTGGGAGCGCGAAGGGGGGATACGATGGAGCGGCGAGCAAGAAAATTCTGCAAGAATTCACGCAGGTCCGCCGAGGTGCGCAGGCGGGGGAGTTGCAAGAGAATTTCCTTGATCTCCGCTTCGAATTCCTTGGACTCCTCGGGATTGTCTTTGGTGAACGACTGCAGCACATGATCGACGATGTGCCGCACCTGCTGCAGGAGGGCGGGAAAGTCGGGCTGTCCGGAGGTTGGGGTGAGCGCCAGCAGGTGCCATTTGTCGTCGTAGACCCCGGCAAGCCGGTGGCCGTCGCTGTTGAAGAACTCGATCGGGCCGGAGAGCTCTCCCGGACCGACGTTGGCGATCAGCTCCTTGTCATCCTGGTAGGTACGCAGGAAGTCGCCCCTGCTCCCGATGGCCAAAATCATCTGCTGTGCTTGGATCATGCTCATGTCCGCCTTCTTTCTGGGGGGAGTGGCTGGGTTGGCCCACTGTGTTGGTGGTCCTGTTCATACTGTGTCAGCAACCCTGTCCCGCGAGGGTGGGACAGGTGTCCCGAACGGCTGGATTTGATGTGACGGCCGCGTCCTGCCGGCTCACACCAAGGACACCGGGACGTCGATGCGGCGGGTGTCGGGAAGGATCCGGTGCGGCTGCATGCTCACCAGGTCGCCCGGGCTGAAGTTACCGCTGCCGTCCAGGTCGATGTGTACCTCCAGGTTGAGGGTCGGGGTACCGGAGAACCTGTTGTCGGGCACATCGATACTGAAGGGGACCGGCGTTCCCGGTGCCACATCGATGACCATCAGGCGCTCACTGATCAGTTCAGGGGCATCGGAATAGGTGATATCGCGGATCCGCACCGCGGCGCGGGCCGCGTTGACGGTGTGGGCCTGCGAGGGTATGACGATATTTCCTTCCACTGTGCTCACGGGCAGCCTCCTCAGCGGGTACCGATAAATGGCGATGAGTCCTGCGACATTGATTCACCTCTCGCTGTTTCCTCCGCGGGGCGTGCGGCGGGCAGCGTGACGTTTTCGCTTCCTTCGCCGTACAGGTACACCAGGCGTTGGATGTCACCGGCGGAGAGCTGCCGGCGTTGCCCGATGAGTACCCCGGGCGGGACGAGCTCCTCCTTCGGCATGATCGTCCGACCCCGGTTGCGGGAGAACGCCTTCTGCGAGTAGTGCATGATCGAGTCGAAGTCGTACTCACCCAACATCTCGCCGTTGTCGGGCTGCTTCAGGAAGTTGGAGAGCGCTTCCGGGTAGATGTTCTCCAGGTGGATCTTCTCCAGGAATTGGTCGCGATCGTGCCGACAGTGCTCGTGTCCCAAGCCGGTCGCGTGGCCGATCTCGTGTAGTACCACGCCGGTGCGGCAGGCCGGCGACAGCCGAATCTCCTGGCGACCGCCACCCCGCCCTTTCCGGGACGAGCAGTGCTCCGACATGACAAACTCCACGTAGTCCTGCTGGCCCGCGCGGGGAACCAGCTGGACAGGCACTCCCGAGGAGTTCCAATGCTCGATCGCTTCCTCGACGTGCTGGAGGTTCGGCATATCCGGCTGTATCTCGTAGGGAATGATTCCCTTCGGCCATAAGTCGGGACGCATGGTCGATCCTCTCCTGTCGTAGGTCCCATTCGTCGGTACGAAACAGCCGATTCACGGCTGTGCCACGCTGTGTGCCGCAGGCTGTGCCGGCCCGAGCGGTAGTTCGAGGCAGACGGAGGTCCCGCCGCCGGGTGCGGCACCGATGCGGCAGTTGCCGCCGAGCTCGGCCGCTCGCTCCCGCATGGAACGCAGGCCGACTCCGGCGCGGGCCGAGGACGCGATGCCGGTGCCGTCGTCGATGATCTCCACCCGCAGCATGCCGTTGCGGTGGACCATGACCTGGCAGGTCGTTGCCCGGG
>JBOHHD010000046.1:0-1933 GCA_050700515.1 Pseudonocardiaceae bacterium | reverse complement strand
CGGAGGTGTAGGTGTTGAAGTCGCAGTAGCCGCAGCGGGTGGCGCAGAACGGGACGTGGACGTATACCCCGAACGGCACCTCGTCCACCCCGGTCAGGGCGGCCGCGGGCAGTGTGCCGTCACGCGGAACGTCATCTTCCGGGGAGAGCACAGCGCCGGTAGGCAGAACAGTCACGTGACCATTGTCCCAACATGCGAACGCACCTGGTCCGCAGTGCGGGAGAGTGGCAACCTGATGAGGTGACTGTGCCCGGACTCCTGCTGGTGGCTCGCCGCCACGTGGATTATGTCCGGGTATCCAGCGCGCTCTGCCGCTCGACGAGCTGACACCCGCCCGACTTCCCTGTCTTCAAGCCGGCGCCGGGTGTGCCGGGAGCCGGGTGTCAGCCCTGGTCACGGCCGTCTGGCATCGGTGCTCCCTTCCGGAGGCACACCGAACATGTCCGCACCAACTCGCCGAGCACCCGCAGCAAAGACCCGTCGCGGTGAGGGCCAGTGGGCCCTGGGATATCTCGAGCCGCTGAACCCGAACGAGCGGACCAAGAAGGACGACGACGGGCTCAACGTTCGCCGTCGGATCGAGACGATCTACGCTCAGCGTGGTTTCGACTCGATCGATCCTGCCGATCTGCGCGGTCGGTTCCGCTGGTGGGGGCTCTACACGCAGCGTCGTCCCGGCATCGACGGCGGTCGTACCGGCGCGCTGGAGCCCGAGGAACTCGACGACAGCTACTTCATGATGCGGGTACGCATCGACGGCGGCGCGCTGAACACCGAACAGCTCCAGGTGCTCGGCGAGATCTCGCGGCTCTACGCCCGGGATACCGCCGACATCACCGATCGGCAGAACATCCAGTATCACTGGATCCGGATCGAGGACGTCCCCACCATCTGGGAACAGCTGGAGGCCGTGGGTCTGTCCACCACCGAGGCCTGTGGCGACTGTCCGCGGGTCGTGCTGGGCTCTCCGGTCGCCGGCATCTCCGCCGAGGAGATCATCGACGGCACCCCCGCGATCGAGGAGATCAAGCGGCGCTACATCGGCAGCCCCGAGTTCTCCAACCTCCCGCGCAAGTACAAGACCGCCATCTCGGGCCTGCAGGACGTCGCGCACGAAGTCAACGACATCTCCTTCGTCGGCGTGGTGCACCCCGAGCACGGGCCCGGGTTCGACCTGTGGGTCGGTGGCGGGTTGTCCACCAACCCGAAGATCGCGCAGCGGCTGGGGACGTGGGTGCCCCGCGACGAGGTGCCCGAGGTCTGGGCCGGGGTGACGGCACTGTTCCGCGACTACGGCTACCGGCGGTTGCGCCACCGCGCCCGGATCAAGTTCCTCATCGCCGACTGGGGTCCCGAACGCTTCCGCGAGGTGTTGGAGACCCAGTACCTGCACCGCAAGCTCGTCGACGGTCCGGCCCCCGAGCCACCGCCCGCCCCGGTCGACCACATCGGCGTGCACCGTCAGCGGGACGGCAAGTTCTACGTCGGCGTCGCCCCGGTGGCGGGCCGGGTCTCGGGCACCACGCTGCTCGACGTCGCCAAGGCGGTGGAGCGCACCGGCTCCGCCCGGATGCGGCTCACCCCGTACCAGAAGCTGGTCGTGCTCGACGTCGCCGAGGCCGAGGTGGAGGGTCTGGTCACCGAGCTGGCCGCGCTCGGGCTGCATGCCGACCCCAGCCCGTGGCGGCGCGCGGTGATGGCCTGCACCGGCATCGAGTTCTGCAAGCTGGCCATCGTGGAGACCAAGAATCGGGCCCTCACGCTGGTCACCGAGCTGGAGAAACGCCTCGCCGACGTCCAGTCCACCTTGGACACCCCGGTGTCGGTGCACCTCAACGGCTGCCCGAACTCCTGCGCCCGGATCCAGGTCGCCGACATCGGGCTGAAGGGCCAGCTGATCACCGACGCCCACGGCAACCAGGTCGAGGGCTAC
>JBOHHD010000045.1:0-14442 GCA_050700515.1 Pseudonocardiaceae bacterium | reverse complement strand
GGATCCTGCGCACCGCGACCCGCATCTGGTGCAGCTCCTCGACGTCCTCACCCAACCGGGTCCCCGGGTCGCAGGTGAGCAGGGCTCGCAGCCGGTTGTCCAGCGCGGCGCGCAACTGGTGCAGCGTCGGATCGGAGGGGTCGGACCGCACCGGGTCACCAAGTTCGATCAGCTGGGCCGCGACGCTCACGGGTTCCATCGTATTTCGTTCCGCTCGGTTACCGGGGACGGCCTGCTCATCAGTTGCCGGCGTGCAGGGCAGGGTTGAGCTCGACGCCCGTCCTGTCCTTGCGGTACACGGCGTGCACCGTGCCGGTCACCGAATCCCGGCGCAGCAGCAGGCCATCGGCACCGGACAGCTCGCGGGCCTTGCGCACCGTGCCGTCGGGCAGCGTCACCTTGGTGCCGGCGGTGACGTAGAGGCCGGCCTCCACCACGCAGTCGTCACCCAGCGAGATCCCGATCCCGGCATTGGCGCCGACCAGGCAGCGCCGGCCGACGGAGATCTGTTCCTTGCCACCGCCCGACAGCGTCCCCATGATCGATGCCCCCCCGCCGAGGTCGGAGTCCGCGCCGAGGACGACCCCGGCCGAGATCCGGCCCTCGACCATCGAGGTACCCAGCGTGCCGGCGTTGAAGTTGACGAACCCCTCGTGCATCACCGTGGTGCCCACGGCCAGGTGTGCGCCCAACCGGACCCGGTCCGCGTCGCCGATCCGCACCCCTGAGGGCACCACATAGTCGACCATGCGGGGGAACTTGTCGACCCCGTAGACGGTGACCGGGCCGAGTTGGCGCATCCGCATCCGGGTGGCCTCGAACTCCTCCACCGGGCACGGGCCGTTGCTGGTCCACACCACGGTGGACAGCAGCCCGAAAATCCCGTCGAGGTTGATGCTGCGGGGGGTCACCAGCCGCTGCGAGAGCAGGTGCAGCCGCAGGTAGACGTCGTGCGCGTCGACCGGGGGAGCAGCCAGATCCGCCAGCACGGTGCGCACCGCCACCAGCTCGACGCCGCGCGCCGGATCCGGGCCGAGCAGCGCCGCGAAGTCCGCCCCCACCTCGTCCTCGGTCAGGCGTACGGTACCGGGCTCGGTATCGGGCGGGATGCCCGGAGCGGGGTCCGGGAACCAGGTGTCCAGCACGGTTCCGCTATGGGTCACGGTGGCCAGCCCGAGGCCGTGTGCGGACGTCATCGGGGAGCTCTGCGGGTCGGTCACGACGTGCCAGGTTAGCGGCCCGAGGGCGATGGACAGGTGGCGATACCGTCTACATCCGTGGATCTGGATCTGAGGACCGACCCGGTGGAGCTGACCGCGGCGTTGGTCGACATGCCCAGCGTATCGGGACAGGAAAAGGCGCTGACCGATGCGGTGGCGGGCGCGCTCGCCGAGCAGGCGCCGCACCTGCGGCTGCTGCGCTGTGGCAACGCTGTGCTGGCCCGCACCAACCTCGGGCGCGGGCAGCGGGTGCTGCTCGCGGGGCACCTGGATACCGTGCCGATCGCGGACAACCTGCCCAGCCGTCGAGTGGGCGAGTTGCTCTACGGCTGCGGGACGTCGGACATGAAGTCGGGTGACGCCATGATCCTGCATCTGGTGGTCACGGTGCCCGAGCCGGTGCACGACCTGACAGTGGTGCTCTACGACTGCGAAGAGGTCGAAGCCGCCCGCAACGGTCTGGGCCGGATCGAGCGGGAGTACCCCGAGTGGCTGGCCGCTGATCTGGCGATCCTGGCCGAGCCGACCAATGGCCTGGTGGAGGCAGGTTGCCAGGGCACCCTGCGGACCAAGGTACGCACGACTGGTCGCCGGGCGCACAGCGCCCGGTCCTGGCTGGGGAGCAATGCGATCCACGCCGCGGGCGAGGTGCTGGCCCGGCTGGTCACCTACCGGGCGCGCACCGTGCAGATCGACGGGTGCACCTATCGGGAGGGGATGCAGGCGGTCGGTATCTCCGGCGGGGTGGCGAGCAACGTGGTGCCCGATGAGTGCGAGGTGACGGTGAACTTCCGCTTCGCCCCGGACCGGTCGTTACCCGACGCCCAGGAGCACGTCCGCGGCGTGCTGCACGGTTTCCCTCTGGAATTCACCGACGGCGCCCCCGGCGCGCTCCCCGGTCTGGACGCGGCGGCGTCCCGGGAATTCCTCGCTGCCAGTGGAGCGGCGCCGCTCGCGAAGTACGGCTGGACCGATGTTTCCCGTTTCGCCGCGCTGGGGGTCCCGGCGCTGAACTACGGGCCAGGAGACCCGAACCTGGCCCATACCCGGGACGAGCATGTCCGCACCGAGCTGATCACCTCCTGCACCGAGATGCTGCGCCGCTACCTCACCGGCGTCCGGCCTCGATGACCCGCCCGGTACGGATCACTACGCTGACGACATGGCTGCGGACGGGTGGGACGGGCAGAGGGGCAATGGTCAGGATGAGGAGCCCCCGCCGGAGAACCAACGGGGACGGGTGGTGCTACGCCGGGACCGTCGCACCGAGGTGACCACCACCGCCGATCAGCGGTTGCTCGACTCCCGCGGCCCCACGGACTGGGTGCACACCGATCCGTGGCGGGTGTTGCGCATCCAGACCGAGTTCGTCGAAGGCTTCGGAATGCTCGCCGAGCTGCCCCGCGCGGTCACCGTCTTCGGGTCGGCCCGCACCCATCAGGACCATCCGGAGTACGCCACCGGCCGCGCGCTCGGCGCCGCGTTGGCCGACGCCGGCTTCGCGGTGATCACCGGCGGCGGCCCCGGCACGATGGAAGCGGTGAACCGGGGGGCCTCGGAGGCGGGCGGACTCTCGGTGGGACTCGGCATCGAGCTGCCGTTCGAGGAGCGGCTCAACCCCTGGGTCGACCTCGGTATCCAGTTCCGCTACTTCTTCACCCGCAAGACCATGTTCATCAAGTACGCGCAGGCCTTCGTCTGCTTGCCCGGCGGCTTCGGCTCCCTGGACGAGCTGTTCGAGGCGCTCACCCTGGTGCAGACCAAGAAGGTCACCAAGTTCCCCGTCATCCTGCTCGGCCGAGCTTATTGGGGCGGGCTGTATTCGTGGCTGGCCGACACCGTGGTGGCCCAGGGCAAGCTCACCGAGGCCGAGCTCGCGCTGCTGCACATCACCGACGACGTGGGCGAGGCGGTTCGCTTGGTCGGGGAGTCCTACCAGGCCTGGCAGGACACTCATTGAGCGTGCGGAGTGTGTGTGTTTACTGCGGGTCGGGGATGGACATCCCGGAGCGCTACTTACGTCTGGCCGCCGAGGTGGGAGCGGGCATCGCCGAGCGCGGCTGGCAGCTGGTCTCCGGGGGCGGCAAGGTATCGATGATGGGTTCCGTGGCCGGTGCCGCCCGCAAGGGTGGCGGGCGGACGGTGGGGGTCATCCCGCGCCCGCTGGTCGACCGCGAGGTAGCCGACTTCGACGCCGATGAGCTGCTGATCACCGACACCATGCGGGAGCGCAAGGCACTGATGGATGCCCACGCCGACGCGTTCCTCGCCCTGCCAGGGGGCATCGGCACCTGCGAGGAACTGTTCGAGGCATGGACCTCTCGGGCGCTGGGGCTGCACGCCAAGCCGGTGGTACTGCTCGACCCCGATGGTCATTACGCCGGGTTGCTGGACTGGTTGGCCGAGCTGCGTCGGCGCGGGTTCCTGTCCACCGCGGGTCTGACCACCCTGGTCATCGCCACCGATGTCGAAACCGCTTTACAGGCGTGCGCCGGGTGAGCCCCGTATCCTGGGCATCGGTGGGGTCATGGCCGGGCCCGACGACGACGTCGGGATGGCCGAGGAGATCTGCAGGACGGCGCCCGTTGGCGCAATGACGCGTGAGCGCCATCCGGAGCTGCTGATCAGCGTCGATATCTGGTGACCAGGTCTACCACCCGAGGTAGGTGCGTGCGGATGATCTCACGCACCCAGGCCGAGCTGCGGGCCGGGCTCGGCGGCTGCGAAGGAGGCAGTTCTGATCGACCCCACGCTTGACTTCGGCAAGAACACCCGCCGCGGCCGGACGCTGCTGCCGCAAACCCGGCGGTGGCTCGGCGAGGCCACTGCGCAGAGCGTGCCCTGGACCGTGGTGGCGCTCATGGCGGCCAAACGAGGCCGGACGATCAGCGTGGTGCTGCCCGCGCTCAACGAGGAGAGAACCGTGGGCGCGGTGGTCGCCGAGTTGCGGCCCCTGGTCGGCGAGCTGGTGGACGAGCTGGTGGTGATGGATTCCGGCTCCACCGACCGGACGGTCGCGGTGGCCCGCGATGCGGGCGCGCGGGTGGTGCACCGCACTGATGTGCTGCCCGAACTGGAACTGTGGCCGGGCAAGGGCGAGGTGCTCTGGCGTTCGCTGGCCGCCACCTCGGGCGATCTGTTGGTGTTCATCGACTCCGATCTCGTCGACTTCGACTCCGGGTTCGTGCCCGCGTTGCTCGGACCGCTGCTGCTGCGCCACCGGCGGCACAGGTCCGGGGTCCACCTGGTCAAGGGCTTCTATCGGCGCCCGTTGCGGTTGGAGAGCGTCGAGATCGGCACGGGCGGCGGCCGGGTCACCGAGCTGGTGGTCCGGCCGTTGCTGAATGCGCTGCGTCCCGAGCTGGCCGGAGTGATCCAACCGCTGGGGGGTGAGTACGCGGCCAGCCGCGAGTTCCTGGAGTCGGTGCCCTTCGCCGCGGGGTACGGCGTGGAGATCGGGCTGCTGCTGGACGGGCACACCGAGTACGGGCTGGACGGGCTGGCCCAGGTGAATCTCGGCGTGCGCAAGCACCGCAACCGTTCGCTGCTCGAACTGGGCGTGATGTCCCGCCAGATTCTCGGCGCCGCGCTGCCCCGCTGTGGGGTGGCTGAGATGCCGGAATCGGCGGGTATCACCCAGTTCGTCCAGCTCGGCGCCCGCTTCATCCCTACCGAGAGCGGCGTGCTGATCGGCGATCGCCCGCCGATGCGCGAGGTGCTCGCCGCCCGTTCGGCCTGAGTTGGTTGCCTGCGAGGGGCACCGACGTGCCAAGATCGGGAATGTGGGCACGGTGCTGATTTATCTCGTTGTCGCGGTGGTCATGGCCGCGGTGGTGTTCCTGCTCGCTTCGCTGGTCTTCGGTCGAGGCGAGGAACTGGCCGCGCTACCGCGGGACGGGACTCCCACCTGGCTGCCGAACGGACCCCTCGCCGGGGACCACGTGCGCGCCGTGCGATTCGCCCCGGTGGTGCGAGGATATCGAATGTCGGAGGTGGACTGGACGCTGCAGCGGGTCGCGGCGGAACTCGATGCGCTGCGTGCCAGGGTGGACGAGTTGGAGGGACGATGACAGCCACTGAGTTGACCAGGCGAGTCGACGTGCGGGCACCACCGGAGACGGTGTTCGCGGCCGCCACCGATTGGGAGCGCCAAGGTGAGTGGATCCTCGGCACCACGGTGCGCATCCTGCAGGGCGACGGTCGCTCGGTCGGCTCCGAGGTCGAGGCCGTCACCGGAGTACGGGGGATCGGGTTCGCCGACAGTATGCGGATCACCGTGTGGGAGGCTCCCCTGCGCTGTGAGGTGCTCCATACCGGACGGGTCGTGCGCGGCGTCGGCATCTTCGAGGTCCGGCCACGGGGGCGCGACGCGGCGACCTTCGAGTGGACGGAGCGCCTGGAGTTGCCCTGGGGGGCATTGGGCAGGCTCGGTTGGACACTGATCCACCCCGTCTTCGGTGGGGGATTACAGCTGTCACTGAACCGCTTTGCCGATTTCTGCCGGACCTACCCGCGGTGAGCACGGACGCGGGCACGGCCACGGGTCCGGACGGTCACCCGCGCTGCCCGTGGGGGGTGACCACGCCCGACTACCGCGAGTACCACGACAGCGAGTGGGGGGTTCCGGTGCACGGCACGACTGCGCTGTTCGAGCGGCTGAGCCTGGAGGCCTTCCAATCGGGGCTGTCCTGGCTGACGATTCTGCGTAAGCGCGACGGCTTCCGTCGCGCCTTCGCCGGCTTCGACCCGGCCACGGTTGCCGGGTTCACCGAGGAGGACGTGGCCCGGCTGCTCGCCGACGCCGGCATCATCCGCAACCGCGCCAAGATCACGGCAACCGTGCGCAACGCACGAGCCCTCGCCGAGCTCGGCCAGGACTTCGACGTCCTGCTGTGGTCCTTCGCGCCCGACCCGGCCGGACGCCTCGCGCCACGCACCCTGGCCGAGGTGCCGACCCGCACCCGGGAGTCCGAGGCGATGGCCCGTCTGCTGCGGGGCCGCGGGTTCACCTTCGTCGGTCCGGTCACCTGCCATGCCCTGATGCAGGCCACCGGAATGGTCGATGATCACCTGGCCGGGTGCTTCCGTCGCGCCACCACCGGGTGAGCGGGTAATCGGTGACGGCCGGAGGGAGGGCGAGCCACGCGATCATCGGTTGGTTTCACGTGGCGAGACCGATAAGGGAGAATGCAGGGGGTCACCCATGTCGCGTGGCCACCGGTGGTGACAATTGCATGGAGGGAGCAGGCTTATGGCGGCCATGAAGCCCCGGACCGGTGACGGTCCCCTCGAGGTGACAAAGGAGGGACGGGGCATCGTGATGCGCGTCCCCCTCGAGGGCGGTGGGCGACTCGTCGTCGAGATGTCGAAGGAGGAGGCGGGCGATCTCGGGGATGCCCTACAAGCCGTGGTGAAGTGAGCGAACCGGAAATCCCCACCCCGCTGGTCCAGGTACAGGTTCGTGCGCAGCCTGCGCCCAGTGTGCCGGAGGTGGTCCTGCTCAGCCAGGGAGCGGCCGACGGTCCACCGATCCTGGGCCCCGGCGCCGAGGCACTGGGGGTGGACGAGAAATGGTTGACCAGACATCTGCCACGAGGGGCCACAGCCGGTACCGCGACGCCGGTGCCGCTGACCACCGGTCAACCTGATACGGAGCCCGATCACGGATGGCTTCTCGGCATCGGGAGGGGTAACCCGCGGCACTGGCGGACCGCCGGTGCGGCACTGGTACGGGCCGCCAACGCGCGCGCGGCGGACCAGACCGCCGCCGGAGGTTCATCCCTGTCCACCGTGCAGGTGCACCTACCGCCGAACACCACCACCGACGACGCGGCTTCGCTGGCCCTGGGATGTGTGGCGGGTTCGCACCGCTACCGGCTCACCACCGGCGATCCGCCGCCGCGGCTGGATACCGTCTGGTTGGTCGCCGAAGCGGGGCACGTACCGGAGCCGCTTGCCGAAGCGGTCGCCCGGGCGCAGGTGCTCGGCCAGGCCACCGGGCTGGCCAGGGACCTCGCCAACACCCCGAGCAGTCGCAAGGACCCGGCCTGGTTGGCTGGGACCGCGGCCGAGCTGGCTGCTCCGGTGCCCGGTCTGCATGCCACGGTGCGCGACGAGGGGTGGCTGGCCGAGCGCGGCTTCGGGGGGGTGCTGGCGGTCGGTGGCGGCTCGGTGCGCCCACCCCGGCTGCTCGAGCTGGTCTGGCAGCCCGCAGACGGCAACGCCGACATCCACCTGGTGCTGGTCGGCAAGGGCGTCACCTTCGACACCGGGGGAATCTCGATCAAGCCTGCCGACGGCATGCACTGGATGCGTACCGACATGTCCGGGGGTGCCGCGGTGATCGCCGCGTTGCTGGCCATCGCGCAGCTTCAGGTGCCCGTCAGGGTGAGCGGGTTGGTGCCCTGCGCGGAGAACCATGTCTCCGGGTCGGCCTTTCGTCCCGGAGACATGGTGCGGCATGTGAACGGCACCACTACCGAGGTGACCAACACCGACGCCGAGGGCCGCATGGTCCTCGCCGACGCGCTGGCCTACGCGGTGGCGACGCTGCATCCCACCACCCTGGTCGACGTGGCCACCTTGACCGGGGCGATGAAGGTGTCCCTCGGCCTGCGCACGGGTGGGCTGTTCGCCACCGAGCCCGATCTGGCCGAGCGGATCAGGTCCGCCGGGGATGCCGTGGGCGAGCAATGGTGGCCGATGCCGCTGATCGCCGACCACGCCGCCGACGTCCGCTCCGAGATCGCCGACTTGCGCCAGTGCCCACCGGGACCCGGGGGAATCACCGCCGCGCTGTTCCTGCGCGAGTTCACCGGGGGGCTGGACTGGGCACATCTGGACATCGCCGGCCCGGCCCGGGCCGAGCAGAGCTACGACGAGGTCAACCCGGGCGGCACCGGATTCGCCGCCCGTACCCTCATCGAACTGGCCTGCTCGTTCGTTCACCAGCCCCGGCACGCGGTAGGCCGCTCCGTCAGGAGGGACGGCTCACCATAGCGGCGAGTTCAGTGATCCGGTGGGCAACCTGGTCAGCGCGTTCCAGGTGCACCATGTGCGCGGCACCGGCGTAGCGCACCAGGGTGGCGTCCGGCAGCTGCGCGGCGATCGCCGTGGCGTGCCGGATGGGGATCAACCGGTCCCGGACTCCGGCCAGTACCAGTGTCGGTGTGTTCGCGAATGCGGCCAGTGCCGTCGCTCGATCGTGGTCGGTGAAGGTCGGCCGGAAGTCCATGAGGTTGGCCGGGCGGCTCTGCGCCATGCAGGTAGCGGTGAGCTCGATGTCGGCTCGCTGGGGATGCTCGCCGAACAGCAACCACCGCACCCCGGGCCGGATCAACCCGACCCGGCGGGCTGTCCACTCCCGTCCGCGCAGCCGCCGGGCCATCCCTTCGGAGCGCATCAGCCGGGTTTCCCCGCGGGCCGCCAGGCGCGCCAGTACCGGCCGGAGTCCGAGGTCCAACGTCATCAGGTCGCCACAGGAGGTGGCCACGAACGCCGCACCCACGACCCGTTGTGCCACGAGTTCGGCGTGTCGATCGGCCAGTCCCATGATCGCCATACCGCCCATCGAGTGGCCGACGAGCACGACCGGCCCACTGACCTGGCGGCGGAGCAGCTCGGCGAGATCGTCTGCCAGGTGGTTGATCGTGGCAGTGGTGGGATCGGCGGGGTCGGAGCGTCCGTGCCCGCGTTGGTCGTAGCGGAGCACGCGCCACCCGCCCGCGCTGGCCAGCAGGTCGGCGACCGGTCCCCAGACCCGGAGGTCGAGCATCCAGCCGTGCACGAGCACGATGGTCAGCGGGGCATGATGGGGACCTTGCCAGTACACGCTGAGCCGGGTGCCATCAAGGGTCGGGAAGGAGTGAGCGTTTTCGGTGGTGGTCATCGGCGCCTCCTACTTCAGGTGTTACCAAAGGTAACCGTTACCATAAGTAACATGGTGGACGACGTGACTCATATCAAGCCGGAGAACGACGTGACCAATCCGAGCCGGAACCGCTCCGGGCGTCGCGAGGAACGCCGTGCGGTGCTGGTACGCGCCGCTACGGCGGCGATCCGCAAGCACGGGCCCGAGGTCGCGATGGAGGACATCGCCGCCGAGGCCGGGGTCAGCAAACCCATCCTCTACCGGTATTTCCAGGACAAAGCCGATCTGTACATGGCGGTCAGCGAGCATGCCACGGGCTTCATGCGGGCCGCGCTGCTGCGCGGCCTGGACGAACAAGCCGATCTGCGTATCCTGCTTCGGCTGGTGATCGATACCTATCTGACGTTCATCCAGCAGGAACCGGATCTCTATCGCTTCGTGGTACGCCGCTCGTTCCCCGACCGGCCGGTGCAGCGCGACCCGGTCACGACCAATAACGAGCTCATCGCGGGCACGCTTGCCAAGATCTTCCATGACCGGCTGAGCGCGCTCGGCATGGACCCCGCCGGGTCCGAGACGTGGGCGCACGCGGGAATCGGCATGGTGCAGACGGCCGGGGACTGGTGGTTGGAGCGTCGCACCCTGTCTCGTGAAGCGCTGCGCGACTATCTGCTGATGATGATCTGGGGTGCGCTCGACGGCATTCTGCAGGCCGGTGGGTCACCCGCCAGCCTGCAGAACGATCAGCTGTCCACCGAGAAGCCGACCCGACGGCCGGTCCCGGGCCCGATTTCGACGTAGGCGACCCGTGCCGCGGGAATGACGTACCGCTTGCCCTTCTCGTCGACCAGGGTCAGCAGGCCCTGGCTGTTCCGCAGCGCTTCGGTGACCAGCGCTTCCACCTGGTCCGGCGAGTCCGAGCTGGACACCACCAGCTCGCGCGGACTCTCCGCGACGCCGATTTTAACCTCCACGCCAGAACCTCCAGGATGTGATCGAAGTTGACGCCCAGGCTAGTCGAGTAGCGCGTCACCGAGTGCGGCGGCCGCTGCGCCGAGGGCGAACGTCGGTGACCTCAGCCCAAGCCGAGGGCGGCCATCCGGTAACCATGTCTGACTTGCAGTCTCCGGATCAGTGCGGCCAGGACGGTGAGATCCCCGGAGCCGCAGGTGATCAGCTCGGCGAGGGCATCCCGCTCGGCGATGACGTGCTGAGCATGCGTCACCGCCTCGCCGAGTAGCCGCCGTCCCCACAGGGCGAGCCGGTCGTGGACGGTCCGGTCCCGCGCACAGGCCGACCGCACCTCCCGCTCAGCGAACTCCGAATGTCCGGTGTCGCTCAGCACCGCCCTGACCAGTGCCCCGGTCTCGGCGTCCAGCCAGCACCCGACCTCACCGTAGAAGTCCGCCGCCAGCCCGTCCCCGAGGTATGCCTTCACCAGCGACTCCAGCCAGGACCGAGGAGCGGTCGAGGCGTGAAATTCATCGAAGCTGCGGACGAAGGGAGCCATGGCGTGGTCCACCGAGACCCCCAGCTCGTCGAGACGACGCTCCAGCAGGGCGAAGTGCCCCATCTCCGCCGCCGCCATCGTGGACATCGCCGCTCTGCCGCTCAACGTGGGGGCGCCACGGGCGTCCTCGGCGAGCCGGTCGAAAGCGGACAGTTCACCATACGCGAGGACCCCCAACAGGTCGATAATGCCCTCACGTGCCACGTCCACAGCGGGGAGCCTAGGCCCAATGCGGGTGCCATCGGCGAGCACTTCAAACGGCGCAGTGCCCACCTGGGTAGTATGTGCACACAGGGAGTGACTCGGCACGCTGGGACGGCGTGCCGGTGAGCCACCCGGTCCGGTGGCCGATGCCGTCGGGCATGTGCATGCGCGCGCACCTCGTGTCCTCGTTCCCAGCTCTGCCCCGTTGCCTGGCGGCAGCCCGGAGGTGGTCGAGCGAGACGGCAGCGGGCGCGCCAGTAGGAGAGAGGCGATCACGCTGACCGTCATCCAGGTTCCCTTGTCCGATATCGATCCCCCCGAGATCCCTGACCCCCGCACGCTGGACCATTCCGAAACCGCCCCCGTGGAGCCCGCCCCACCACACCCCTTGCAGGCCGGTGCTCCGGTGCGGGAGGACTCACCCACCTTCGCCGAGCTCGGCGTCCGCGAGGAGATCGTCGCCACCCTGCGCAGCGCGGGTATCGAGCGCACCTTCGCCATCCAGGAGCTCACCCTTCCGCTGGCCCTGGCCGGCGATGATCTGATCGGTCAGGCCCGTACCGGCACCGGCAAGACGCTCGGCTTCGGCGTCCCGCTGATCCAGCGGATCACCACCGGGGACATCGCGCTCGACGGCACCCCGCGGGCACTGGTCGTGGTACCGACCCGAGAGCTGTGCTTGCAGGTGACCGCCGATCTCTCCGACGCCGGTCGGGCGCTGGGCCTGCGGGTGCTCCCGGTCTACGGCGGCCGGGCCTACGAGCCGCAGATCAAGGCCCTGACCACAGGGGTCGACCTGGTGGTCGGCACTCCTGGCCGGCTGTTGGACCTTGCCGAGCAGCGTCACCTGGTGCTGGGCAAGGTGGCGGTGCTCGTCCTCGACGAGGCTGACGAGATGCTCGATCTCGGTTTCCTTCCCGACATCGAGCGGATCCTGCGGATGGTGCCCGAACAGCGCCAGACCATGCTGTTCTCCGCCACCATGCCCGGACCGATCATCACGCTGGCCCGGACATTCCTCACCCAGCCGACGCACATCCGTGCCGAGGAGCCCGACGCCACCGCCATTCACGAACGTACCCGGCAATTCGTCTACCGGGCTCACGCGCTGGACAAGGTAGAACTGCTCTCCCGGGTGCTTCAGGCCCGGGATCGGGGCCTGACGATGACCTTCACGAGAACCAAGCGCACCGCGCAGAAGGTCGCCGATGAGCTCACCGCGCGCGGTTTCGCTGCCGCGGCGGTGCACGGTGACCTGGGCCAGGGCGCTCGCGAGCAGGCGCTGCGGGCGTTCCGGGCGGAGAAGGTGGACGTGCTGGTTGCCACCGACGTGGCCGCCCGCGGTATCGATGTCGCCGGGATCACCCACGTGGTGAACTACCAGTGCCCGGAGGACGAGAAGGCCTACGTGCACCGGATCGGGCGGACCGGCCGCGCAGGGCGGGAAGGTGTGGCGATCACCCTTGTTGACTGGGACGAGGAGTCGCGCTGGAAGATGATCAGTGACGCGCTGAACCTCGGCATGCCCGAGCCCGCAGAGACCTATTCCACCTCTGAGCACCTGTTCAGTGATCTGGACATCCCCGCCGATTCCACGGGGCGGCTCCCGATGGCCCAGCGCATCCGGGCCGGGCTGGGGGCCGAGCCGACCGACGAGAAGGATCGGCGCGGGCGTGGACGCGGCGCGGGTGTCGGCCGCATCGGCCGTCCCGCGTCCGTCGACGGGGAGCCTGCCGGCTCGCGTCCCCGCCGGCGGCGCACCCGGGGAGGCGAATCCATCGGAGCCGGTGGCGAGACAGCCCCCGTGCCGCAGCACCCGGTCGACGACGACACGGGCGCCCGGCCACGCCGTCGCCGTCGCCGCAGTCGCGCGCAGGGGCAGCGCGACGGTCAGTCCGGCGCCGGGAGCTGAGTGCCCGCTCCGGAGCGTCGTTCCCGGTGGGACTGGATCGCCGGGTCGCTGTTGGTGGTGGCCGTGGTGGTCGTCGCCGCCACTCTGTGGTGGCACAGCGATGCCCGGCACACCACGGTGAGCACGGCGATCGAGCCCCCGGCTGAGCAGGTGGGGGGTGGGGAGCGGCTGCCCTCGGCGGTGGCCGAGATCTGGCGAGCGCCCAGTTCGGCGACCTCGCTGCCCCTGGTGGAGGGGGGCACGGTGGTCACCGCAGCGGCTGGTGAGGTCGCCGGTCGTGAGCTCGGCTCCGGCTCGATCCGGTGGAGCTATCAGCGCGACCTGGCGTTGTGTACGGTCGGCGCCGCGCTGCATCGGGTGGTGGCGCTGTATCAACGAGGCGAGACGTGCAGCGAGGTGAGCACGCTGAACTGGGCGGACGGCACGCGTGGACCCCAACGCACCGGGCCGGTGGAGGTGCCGACCAGGCTCACCGCCGATGGCGATTTTGCCGCCGCTACCGGGCAACGGTATCTCGAAGTGTGGCGCCCCGACCTGGTGCGCACGTTGGCCTACGGACGCCTGCCCACCCCGGTGCAGCCCGGCAAGCAGCCGCGACCGGACTGCACCCACGGCTCGTTGGCATTGAACTCCAGTGTCGGATCCGGCGGTGTCGAATCCGGGGAGGCCGTGCCCGGGGAGGCCGTCGAGTCCGGGCCGCGGCTTGCTCTGGTCGAGCATTGCCCGGACGAGAACCAGGTGCGGCTCACCGTGCAGCGGGCCCAGCCGAAGGAATCCGACCAGCCTGAAATGGACTTCAGCACCCTGCTCCCCGGCGCAGTGGCCCGGATCGTCGCGTTGAGCCCTGATCGGGTGGCCGTGGCGTTGCCGGGTCCGCCCCGGCTGCTCGTGTTCGACGCCAGGGGCAATCAGGTGGCCGAGCATCCGCTTGCCATTCCGGACACCGATCTGCACGGCGATCCCCCTGGTGGCCTGTCCGTGACCACCCACACCCCGATCGGAGTGTTCTGGTTCACCGGCTCGGCCACTGTCGCGTTGGACGTGGGTGAGTTGCGGCCGAGATGGACCCGGCCGGGTTCGTTGGGTGCCGGCTCGATGGTCGCGGGGCGGCTGCTGTTGCCGGTACCCGAGGCGTTGGCTGTGCTCGACATCGCCAGCGGCGAGCAGATCGCGAGGTTGCCGGTGGACCGTGGTGGCTACGTCGGCCCGGTCAGCACCGCCAGTGCGGGCGCCTTCGTGCTGGAGCAACGCGGTGACACTCTGGTGGCCCTGGGCTGAAGGTTCGGGCAGGTTGGATACTTCCGGGGTTGCCTACTGTGACATTAATACTACTGTGACATCACTGCTACTACTGTGACATTGCTAATTGATTGGTTGTTCGCGAGCCGAGCGTTTTCGATGCTAGTATCGCGTCAGCGTAGCAGAAATTATAGCACGATTGGGGGATACCGAAGCTAATAGTGCGCGCAGCGTGTCGGCGTGCTGACAATCGCCCGACCGGGTCGTCACAGCAATACACTGCCCGCAGCTCGTCGTCGACATAGGCTTAACCTGTCCTGCGGCGGTGAAGTGGGGGGCAGTGTGGCGCAGTTGGGTCAGCACGATGCGTTTGTTGAGTATGTGCTGCCCGAGATTGATGTGCTGTATCGGGTAGCACGCTCATTGACCAGCCAACCAGCCGACGCAGAAGACCTCGTCCAGGACACCCTGCTACGAGCCTTCCGCT
>JBOHHD010000044.1:0-4034 GCA_050700515.1 Pseudonocardiaceae bacterium | reverse complement strand
TCCTTCTTGGTCCGCTCGTTCGGGTTCAGCGGCTCGAGATATCCCAGGGCCCACTGGCCCTCACCGCGACGGGTCTTCGCTGCGGGCGCTCGGCGAGTTGGTGCGGACATGTCGGTGTGCCTCCGGGAAGGGAGCACCGGTGCTGGAAGGCCGTGACCAGGGCTCACACCCGGCTTCCGGCACACCCGGCGCCGGCTTGAAGACAGGGAAGTCGGGCGGGCATCAGCTCGTCGAGCGGCAGAGAGCGCTGGACACCCGGACGTAATCCACGTGGCGGCGAGCCACCAGCAGGAGTCCGGGCACAGTCACCCCTCCAGGTTGCCACTTTCTCGCACTGCGGACCAGGTGCGTTCGCATGTTGGGACAATGGTCACGTGACTGTTCTTCCTCACGGCGCTGTGCTCTCCCCGGAAGATGACGCCCCGCTTGACGGCACCCTGCCCGCCGCCGCCCTGGCCGGGGTGTGTGAGGTGCCGTTCGGGATATACGTCCACGTCCCGTTCTGCGCCACCCGCTGCGGCTACTGCGACTTCAACACCTACACGCCCAGTGAGCGGGCCGGTTCGCCATCGTCCTGGCTGGAGGCCTTGCGCCGTGAGCTTGACTTGGCGGCCAGCGTGCTGGGGGAGCCGGTGGCGGCCCAGACGGTGTTCGTCGGTGGGGGCACCCCTTCGCTGCTCGGTGCGTCCGGCTTGGGCCAGGTACTCGACGCCGTCCGCGGGACGCTGGGGGTGGCCCCGGGCGCTGAGGTGAGCACTGAGGCCAATCCGGAGTCGACCTCGCCGGAGTTCTTCGCCGGGATCGCCGAGACCGGATACACCCGGGTCTCGCTGGGGATGCAGAGCGCGGCCCGGCATGTGCTGGCCGTGCTGGACCGTCACCACACCCCCGGTCGGCCGGTGGCCGCCGCGGCCGAGGCCCGCGCGGCCGGGATCGAGCACGTCAACCTGGATCTGATCTACGGCACGCCGGGGGAGACCCGCGACGATCTGGCCGCCTCGCTGGACGCGGTGCTGGCCGCCGGGGTGGACCATGTGTCGGCCTATGCCCTGGTCGTCGAGGCGGGCACCGCGCTGGCCCGCCGGGTGGCCCGCGGCGAGCTGCCCGCGCCGGACGACGACGTGCTCGCCGAGCGCTACGAGCAGCTCGACGCGACGCTGTCGGCGGCCGGGCTGCACTGGTATGAGGTGTCCAACTGGGCACGGAATTCGCAGGCGCGCTGCCGGCACAACCTCGGCTACTGGGCGGGTGGGAACTGGTGGGGCGCTGGACCGGGAGCGCATTCGCACATCGGCGGGGTGCGGTGGTGGAACGTCAAGCATCCGGCCCGCTACGCCGCCGCGCTCGCCTCGGGTCGCTCCCCGGCAGCGGACCAGGAGGTGCTCGACGTCGGGGAGCGCTATACCGAGCGGGTGATGCTTGGACTGCGGCTGGCCGACGGCCTGCCCGTGGATGCGCTGGACCATCCCGGTCGGGTGGCCGCCGACCGCGCGGTCAGCGATGGCCTGCTCACCCTGACGTCGATCGGCCGGCTGGTGCTCACCCGCGCCGGTCGCCTCCTTGCCGACGCCGTGGTCCGCGATCTGCTCGTGAGCCAGCAGGCACCGTTACGGTGATATGGCAACTTCGCGGACAAGTCTGGAATTCCATGGACACCAGTGACAGCCGGGAAGGAATGCGCCACACGCCTCATCCAAATGATCTTCAAGATATTCCATGTCGGCGTCACATACCTCAATTGCTATCTCGAAGAATCTGATACTACTGGGGTCCAGATGATACGAGAATCGCGGGTTGTAAGGCTTTGCTCTTTTTACGATCCTGCCCATGACATGCACTTCGTTTTTTTCTTCACCCGACAAAATCTTCAGGGCCTTTTCGATCATTCCGGGATCGATGAGCTCAAAAACAAAATCCTGGCCGGGTCGCTGCTCAAACGCGAAGTATCTTGGCGTAGTCATGTTCTCTCCTCGTGCCTGTGGATATAAGTGATTGTTGATGTAGTCACAATCTCTTAGGATTGATCTGAATCATAGCAAAATATTGGCGGTGGGACGGTCGGCCATTTGCGTGATCAACCGACACTTCGGTGTACTACGCTCGGTCACTTCAATATCAGGGGAGGGGTTCAAAGAACACAGCTATACCCACGCCCAATCGGCCCTCAAATGAATTTCATAAGATTTCAGTGGTACAAGGAGCCGCCACCGACGCCCCAGCCGGAGTTCGTGATTTTCACGGTTGGTGGGTGGCTTGTCGCTGGTAGGGGCAGGTTCGAGCGCGGTATTGGTGTCGGCGTCGCCATGGCGCCAGCTCAGGCAGGGGGAGAACAGCTCGGCCTGTGGGAGAGTAACCGTGCTGGCTGGATGAGCGGGGTGGTGAACAGGGTCCTGATCTCGGGCAGGGCCAAGGGGATCATCCCGTCCGGTGAGGGTTGGGCGGTTCGGGTGAGAGCAGTGGTTACTCATGTCCGGGACCGACATGCCGAAAGATCAAGAATTTCGGTGCGTCGCCCTGACCGATTGAGGCCCCCGCCACTTACCGGGGCTCAGTGGAGTTCGACGGAGCAGGACTTCGCGGTCGAGAATGGCGGGCACGAAGCCCTGGATGAAGTGGCCGAGCCGGTCGTAATGGTTGCGGGCGAGGTCGAAGGTGTCGCGGAACCAGTCACCCAGGGGTGTTTCGGCGTAGGTGTAGTGGCCGCCGTAGAGCAGCACGAAGGCATGCAGCATCAGCAGCCAGCAGAGCAGCCGGGTGAGCGGGAACCGGCGCCACCCCCACACCACCAGCGGCAATCCGACCAGCACCCACACGACTTCCATCAGCCAGGTGAGGCGGCTGACCGGAACGATGCCCGACCAGACCAGACCGGCCAGCACAATTGCGACGAGCACTCGCCCTTCGGCGCGACCAGGCGTCATACCGGCTCGGCAATCGGTTCGGACCACGGGGCCGCACCCCCGGCGGCGGGTAGGCGGCCGGGGGTACGGGCGCGTGATTCAGCTGAACTCGCCGGTGCGGAGACTGGCGGTGAACGCGGCCCACTGCGTCCGGGGGAAGGCCAGGGCCGGTCCGGTCGGATCCTTGCTGTCCCGCACGGCGTGGTGCCCGCCGTCCAGTTCGGCGACCTCGACGCATTCCGCTTGGCCGTTACTGCGGCTGCTCTTGCGCCAAGTGGTGCTCGATAGATCGGTTCGGTTCACTTTCCTAACTCCCTTGCCACTCGGGTGATCAGTTCCTGGGACGCCGACTCGTCCAGGGCCGACTCCCACATGTTCGAGAAGGCTGCGTCGTAACGCTCGATCTCGTGTGGCTTGTCCAGGTACAACGCTCCGGTCAAACCCTCGGCGTAGACCGTGGGCGGTTCGGTCTCCTGGCCGTTGCCGTTGAGCGGGAACCGCAGGATCACGAATGGGCCCGACATGACGCCCCGGTGCAGTCCGACGGTGAACGGCAGTACTCGGACCGACACGGTGGGCAGCGCCCCGGCTTCCGTCAGCCGCTCAAGCTGACGCACCATAATGGCGGTGCCGCCGATCGGGCGGTGCAGGATGGTCTCGTTGAGCACCAGATTGAGCACCGGTGGGGCGGTGACCCTGGTCAACAGAGTCTGCCGAGCCATCCGGAGGCTGACTCGTCGCTCGATCTCCGCCTCGTCCACCCCGGGATTGTCCGCCTGGATCACCGTGCGGGCGTAGTCCTCGGTCTGCAGCAGGCCGGGCACCAGCTCCGCCTGATACCCGGCGAGGTGGGACGCGGCTTCCTCCAGGCCGACGTAGACGTCGAAGTACTCCGGGATGACGTCGCCGTAGGAGTGCCACCAGCCGCGCGCCTTGGTCTCCCTGGCCAGGGCCATCAGGGCCTCGGTCAGGTCGGGGGGCGCGCCGTAGATCCGGCACATGGCCTCTACGTCGAGGCTGCGCATACCGGTATGGCCGGTCTCGATGCGCCAGATCTTGGGCTCGGACCACTCCATCTGCCTGGCGGCCATCCTGACCGTCAGCCGGGACCGATTGCGCAGGTCACGCAGGTGC